>DASYHQ010000034.1 GCA_035998445.1 Tepidisphaeraceae bacterium
ATCGGTCAGGTGAACACGGCGGTGACGCAGATGGACCAGGTGACGCAGGGCAACGCCGCGTCGGCCGAGGAGTGCGCCGCGGCGGCCGAGGAGCTCAGCAGCCAGGCCGAGCAGCTGTCGGGCGTCGTCGGGGAACTGGTCACGCTCGTCGGGGGCAAGGCGGCCCATGGGTCGACGCCAATCGCTCGGACCGCCAAGGCTCGGCCGCAGCCGGTCAAGCGCGCCGCGCCGGCCCGCATTGGCCCCAAGAAGGCCCACGGGACATCGGCAGCCGCCATCCCGTTCGACGAGGACGGCGACTTCGGCGAGTTTAAGAAGGCCGCCTAGATGTTTCCCCATTGCGGCCGTGCTGGTGAACAACCGGCGCGGCCGTTTTCACATTCTCGACCGAAAGCGCCAACCATTCGCTGCCTACTGCCAAACGCCTCATCCGCTTCTTGCAGGGAGGCTCGACCGAGAATAAAGCGGCCCCAAATTGTCGCCGATAGATATGTTGTGCGGAACATCGGTCACCTCGGCTAGGCTGAAGTGGCACAGCGAACGCCTCGTAGAACCGCCTCGCTCCGACGCTTGGGAAATGGCAAACGCTGAGAAGCCTTCAGACGTTCGGTGCGCGATGATGCGTTATGCGCGCTGCACCCTGCTGACAGTTGTTCCGATAGACCGCATGCATCAGTTGCGACAGCCGATGGCCTACTCTTCCAGTCGTAGAGATTCCTATGGTAAGCGATTGTTTCAGCTCACCTGCATCCGACGCTCGGTCGCACCACCTCGACGAAGTTGTGGAGCAGGACCTGCGTTCGAGATGGCGTTTCATCCTGTTCGTCAATCTCGCCGCGTTGGCTTGGATCCTGTTCGTGCCG
Source organism: Tepidisphaeraceae bacterium (assembly GCA_035998445.1). Classification (NCBI taxonomy): domain Bacteria; kingdom Pseudomonadati; phylum Planctomycetota; class Phycisphaerae; order Tepidisphaerales; family Tepidisphaeraceae; species Tepidisphaeraceae bacterium. The sequence continues at coordinate 864 of DASYHQ010000034.1, forward strand.
TTCGGCAAGGGCATGGTAAGTCTCCTTGCTAACACGGTTTTTCCCTTGTGCGGCGCGCTGTTGTGCGTGGTGCTGGGAAAGCGGTTTCGCAATGTTGTTCCAGCGGCGGAAGAACATGCCGGCATGCGGCAGGCAGCGTGGATGTTGATGGTGGCTGGCAGCGTCACGTACGCCGTCGGCAGCATGATCTACTACTACTACGACCTTGTCCTGGACGAACCACCGTTCCCGTCGATCGCTGATGCGATCTTCTTTTGCAGTTACCCGTTGATCATCTCCGGAATGACGCTGCTTCCGACACGCAAGACGTCGAGCGTGGTGCGTGGGCGACTGCTCTTGGACACGCTGATCACGACCGTCGCTGCGGCCACGTTCAGTTGGTACTTCCTCCTCGGTCCGATTCTCCAGCAAGATTCGGACTCATGGCTCGGCCGCGTGCTGGCATCCGGCTATACAATCTTCGACGTCGCTGGCCTGTTTTGCATCCTGCTCCTGTCCGGGCGCCTCACCGGCACCGCCGCGCGATTCGTCGTCCTGCCAGTCGTGTTGGGGAACGTGTGCAACATCGCAGCCGACACCCTCTGGGGATACCGCATCTTGAACGGGGTATACGAAGTTGGGGAACCACTAGACGTTCTGTGGCCGACCGGGTTCATGCTGATCTGCCTCGCCGCCCGCGCGCATCGCTTGGCCCCTTACTGTTCGCTCGACCGCGATGACGCCGAGGTGCCCACCCACGCAGTCACGAATGGCGCCTCTAGCGCTTGGCGGCCACTCGTGCCGTATGCGCTCATGCCACTGCTGGCCGGGATGATCGTCTATGACTACCGCACGCAGTCAAACGCGTGGCTGAGCTACGGCGTATACGGCGGGTCACTGTTGCTGCTGTGCCTACTACTCGTCCGACAGCTGCTGTCGATCATCGAGAACGCCCGATTGAACCGAGAGCTTTCGAAGGCGTTCGGCCAGCTCGATTTTAGCCACCAGTCGCTCAGCCGAGCCCACGCGAAACTGGAGGCGATTGGTCGGGCGTCGATGGACGGTGTGCTGCTGTTCGACGAGACGCTTTCGGTGACCGAGGTAAATCCTGCCGCCCAGCGGCTGTTCGGGCATTCGGGCGGATCGGTCGTCGGCACGTCAATGTCGTCATTGTTCCGACTTGCCAACCGCAACGCGATGACGCTTCATCTTGTGACGGACGCGCTCATCGGCCATCGGATTGACGCCGAGGCACGGCGCGCTGATGGAACGACTTTCCCCGCCGAATTGGCGGTCGTCAAGATGGACCTCCATGGCCCATCGGCCTTCGTGGCATTCGTTCGGAATCAGACGCTCCAGAGGGCAACCGAGGCCGAACGCGAGAATCTACACAGTCGACTAATGACCGCATCGCGCCAGGCAGGCATGGCGGAGATGGCCAGCGGCGTCTTGCACAATGTGGGTAACGTCCTGAACAGCATCAACGTGTCCGCCGCCGTCGTCTCCGAAACGCTGCGCGGCTCCGAGGTTGCCAGTCTGAAGAGAGCCAGCGAGTTGATCGACCAGCACCTGTCGGACTTCGCGACGTACGTCACCGAGGACGACCGCGGGCGCCAGCTGCCTGCTTTCCTGGTCGAAGTTGCAAAGGCCATCGCCAACGAGCAGGACGTGCTCCTACACGAGTTGCGGAGCCTCGGCAGCGGTGTCGAACACATCAAACAGATAATTAGTGCACAACAGGCGCACGCGAAAAGCAGTGTGATCGCCGAGCCCGTTAGCCCAAGGGCCCTGGTCGAATCGGCAATCACGATGCATTCGGAATCCCTTAGCAACCACGACATCCGGATCATCCGCAAGTTCGACGGCGCGGATGACAACGCAGTGCTGGACCGACACAAGGTACTGCAGATCCTCGTGAACCTGATCAGCAATGCCAAACAGGCAGTGAAGGAAGCCAAGCGAGACGGCGGGACCGTAATGGTCTCTATCGGTTGGAGTCGCGCGACGGCTTCGGGCCATGCTCCACGGATCCGCTTCACCATTGCCGACAACGGCGTCGGCATCCCGCAGGACTCGCTGACGAAGATATTCTCCCACGGCTTTACGACCCGTTCGAACGGCCACGGATTCGGCCTGCACAGCGCCGCAAACCTGGCACGCGAAATGGGCGGAACGCTACGTGCCACCAGCGATGGGCTTGGCACGGGCGCAGCCTTCGAACTCGACGTGCCGTCGGTAACCTGTCCCGCAGCAACGATCGATCTCGCTACCTCGGAGGCGACGTAACCCCATGGCGACCCAAAAGTACGCAATATCGTCGGAGGAGATGAGCACGCGGCGAATTCTGATCGTCGACGACAACGAGGCCATTCACGCCGACTTCCGAAAGACGCTCTGTCCGCCGGGCGCATCTCGGCAGCTCGGCGCGGCCAAGGTCGCGTTGTTCGGTGACGATGTCGTCACGGGTAGCACCGAGACGCCGCAACAGGCGCCGCAATTCGCGCTCGACACCGCCACGCAGGGCCAGGAGGGGCTGGCAAAGGTCGAAGCTGCGCTGCGCGAGGGGCGGCCGTACGCCGTAGCGTTCGTCGACATGCGAATGCCGCCCGGCTGGGACGGCCTGCAGACGATCGAGCAGTTCTGGCGCGCCGACCCGCAATTGCAAGTGGTGATTTGCTCAGCCTACTCCGACCACTCGTGGAACGATATCTCCCGCACGCTCGGCTACACGGATCGCCTGCTGATATTGAAGAAGCCTTTCGACCCCGTGGAGGTCTCGCAGCTGGCCACTTCACTGAGCGTCAAGTGGCTGCTACGGTGCAAGGCAGACATGAAGATGGCGGAACTGGAGCGCCTCGTCGAACAGCGGACGGCCGACCTCGTGCACGCGGCGAACCACGACAGCCTCACCGGGCTGCCGAACCGCGCGAGGCTCAAGGAACAGCTCGGCCGTCTGGTGGAGCAGCGGAAGCAGGACGCGTCGTTCGACTTCGCGTTGCTGTTCCTGGATTTCGACCGGTTCAAGCTGATCAACGACAGCCTCGGCCACGCGGCCGGCGACCAGCTATTGGCTGAGATCGGACGTCGTTTGTGTGCCTGCATGGCTGGCCATCGTGCGGAGCGCGGTGCCGTTATGGTCGCGCGGCTCGGCGGTGACGAGTTCGTCGCGCTCGCCGAAGGCATCGCCACCCCAGCCGACGCCGCGGCTTTGGCGGAGCGGCTGCTCCCCATCTTGTCGGCCCCGCACCTCGTCGCGGGTCGAAGCGTGATCAGCACGGCTAGCATAGGGATCGCCACCAGCCACAACGATTACGCTGAGGCCGACGCGATGCTTCGCGACGCGGACGCTGCCATGTACCACGCCAAGGCCGCCGGCAAGGCCCGCTACGCGATGTTCGACGCGCGGATGCACCGCGCTGCCGTCGTCCGACTGGAACTGGAGAACGACCTCCGCCGTGCGCTGGACCGAGGTGAGTTTGTCCTGTGCTACCAGCCCATCATCGGGTTGACCGCCGGCACGCTGGACGGGTTTGAGGCGTTGCTTCGTTGGAACCATCCGACCCGCGGCACGGTCTCGCCAACGGAGTTCATCCCGTGCTGCGAGGAGACCGGCCTCATCGTCCCGCTCGGGCAGTGGGCCCTGTCGGAAGCCTGTCGGCAGTTGGCCGATTGGCAACGGCGCCACCCCGCTCACTCGAATTTGAGCATGAGCGTGAACGTGTCCGCTCGCCAGATGATGATGCCGGACTTTGCGCAGACCATCATGACGGCGATCCACCATAGTGGGGTCGCGACCCGGTCGCTGGCGTTGGAGATCACCGAAAGCATCATGATCAGCGACGCCGCCTCAGCCAGTGATGTGCTGCGGCAGGTCCGTGCCAGTGGCGCGCGCGTCCACATGGACGACTTCGGAACCGGCTACTCGTCGCTGAGCTGCCTGCATCAGTTCCCGCTGGACGCCTTGAAGATCGATCGCAGCTTCATCCGCTGTCTCGGCGAGCGCCGCGAGTTCGCCGCCGTCATCCACGCGATCGTCAATCTTGCACGCAACCTCGACATCGAGCTGATCGCTGAAGGACTGGAGACCGCAGATCAGGTCGCGATGCTTCAGGCCATGGAGTGCGACAAGGGGCAGGGGTACTATTTCGGGAAACCGACAGAAGCGGCTCGAGCAGAGATCCTCCTGCAGGAATCGCATCGGCTGTGGCGGGCGGCATAGCCCGGCGATCACGGATGACCAACGCCCCACCGAGGAGGGGCAACAGACCTTTGCTTTTGATGCCCCCTCACGCCGCCTTCCCCTCCTCCAGTCCGCCAGCACTATCACAGCGGCCAATGTCGGTCGCGCTGGTCCACAGCGGTACTGGGCCGGTAACCGGTCGACCGGGATGTACACCATCTCCAGCCGGTCGCGCGGGATCGCCGCCGCAGGACGCCCGGCCCGGATGGGCCGGATGCGGATCGCGTCGGCCGTCACTTGGTCCACCATGCCAAACCACCCGCCGCCGCCGATC
>DASYHQ010000035.1 GCA_035998445.1 Tepidisphaeraceae bacterium
TCGTCGGCATCCACGTGGATGTTGCCGGTGACGACGATGACCACCGGCACCGGGCGGGCCTGGATCGTGACCGGGGCGCTCGCCAACTCGCCATCGAACGTCTCGAACTGGTAGTCGTACCCCTTGGCCGGGTCGATGCCCTCGTCGGTGAAGGGCGTGGCCGTATCGGTTGCCAGCAGCACGTAGGCGGAACCGCCGGCATCCCGTCGGCTGATGCGCACCGGGTGCGTCGCGCTGTAGACGATGACGATCGACGTGCCGCTGTAGGTCGCGGTGAAGACCTCGGGCGCGGCGGGCTTCGGCGGTTCCTCGGCCGGCGGCGGCGGCGGTCGTGTCGCCCGCACTAGCGCCCGCTCCGACGCGTGGCCGAGCGCGTTGACCGCTTGCAGGTAGAATCGGGTTTCGCGGCCGACCTCGCTGCCTGTGTCGAGGTATTCCAGCGTCGCCGTGGGCAGGTCGATCGTCTCGGGCACGTACTCGGGCACGATCGCAGGCTCGCCGTCGGCGTCCAGCGTCTCCTGATCGAGCAGGCGTTCGATCGTCCCGCGCCAAAAGCTGACCGCTGCTGGCACCGCAGCCGGCTCCCACTCGAACCGCAGCAACTCGGGCGATGCGGTGACGGTTAGCCCGACCGGCATAGGATCGAACGGGCGCGTGGCCTTGTACGTCGCCGACGCTGTCGATTCACCCGTCACCACGTCGAACGCGACCACCTGGTAGGTGTGTTCGACGCCCGGCACGGTACCGGCATAGCTGATCGTGGTCGCCGGCAGCGCGACGGTGGCGACGACGATGCCGTCCTCGTATAGGTGCGCGTGCGTGCCGTCGACCGCGATGAACGTGGCGACGACGCCGTTGACGCTCGTCGTGATGCCGACGTTCGTCGGCGCCGACGGCGCGGTGACCGTGCGCGGCGTCGGTCGGATCTTGACGAAGAGGGTTGCCATCAGGCTTCCAGCTGAATTTTCTTGATCAGGCGACGCGCCGCGGGGTCCGTCACGTCGACCACGTCGCCGCCGTCAAGGTTGAGGTCGAGCGTGAACCGGTGCTTCATCGGCGGCAGCACCCTGACGCGGATCACGATCGGAGTGCCCTTGGCGCCCTTGGCGTCGGCCTTTTCGAAGGGGGTCAGCGTCACGACGTGATCACCGGCACCGAGGAACGGCATCTTCGGGACGCCGCCGTCGTCACCGAACGCCCAGAGCGGCGCGTACTGTTCGGTCCGCTGCGTCTTGTCGACCTGGACCAGGATGGACTTCGTGTCGCTCGCCTGCTTCACCTCGACGTTGAACGACCCAGCGACGGTGGCCTCGGTGACGTTGACGAACCGCATGTCGCCCGGGATGGCCAGTTCAAGGCGTGTGATCTTGGGTTTGGCTGCCATGGGGATCCTTCGTGGCGGGGACCTCGGAGCGATCACCCGACGATCAGGCTGACGATGCGGGCGACGCGGTCCAACACCGGCGTCTGCGCTTCGGGGAGCGTTTGGGCCCGGGGGTCGGTCCATGTGACCGTGCCACCGATGCGCTGGGCGATGTTCCGCGCGGCCTCCAGCAGCGGCTTGAACGTGGCCGGCTGGACCTCGTCAGAGAAGTCGGCACCGACGAAGGCGATCACGTACTTGCCCCGGCGGATAGCGATGCGGGCGATCGCCTTCGTCGCCCCGCGCTCGCACCGCCACCGAAAATTGCCCTCGGGCAAATCGGCGACCCGGCTGAATAGCTTCGCCTGTAGGACCAGCTGCGTCTCGTCTGGGACGCTGCTCGTCAGAACGTTCTTGTATTCGTCGGCCTGGTAATTGACGCCGTCGGCCACCACCTCGTGCGTACGGCTCTTCTTCCGGATGTCGCTGCTGTCGTCGAAGTGCTCGCCGTTGTGGTACTTGGACAAGTAGACCCGCATGGCCGCCATGCCGACGATGGCCGCCTTCAGTTCGAGCATGATGGCCAGGTCGTCCCTGTAGCTGTACTCGAGCGGCGTCGATCGCTTGCGGAACGCACGCAGCAGCTTCTGGCGAGCATGCTTGGAGCAGTACACGATCGCGGCGGCGAGGGCCAACGCAATCTCGCCCCCGAAGATGCGGAGAAAGTCGTCGGTGAAGGGTTTGAGATCGACCATGGCGATGGGCTCGGCGTGGGTTGAGGGTGAATGGGAACTACGCCAGCACCGCCAATGCGGCGGCCTTCGCGACCGTCTTCCCCGCCGTCACGAGCGCGCCGACGATCTCGCGGAGGTCGGCTTCGACCTTCTCGCGCGTGGCCGTCATTGCCCTGAGCTGGAGCGACATGGCCACGGTTGGCAGAGATTGGGCCACTTGCGCGATAGCCCGATCTGCGAAGGGATCACCGTCGAGCTTCAGCATGGCGAACGTCGCCGCCTGAGCGACCAGCTGCATCTTCAGTCCCTTGAACCGTTCCCGGTCCGCCGCGGCGAGCTTGCGACCGAAGCCGAACCACGACTTCAACTTTGCCTCGGCCAGGTCCAAGACGTGCGACACGTCCTCCCCGTTGAACGTCGGGTTGCTGCCGTCCCCCTCGGGCTTGGCGGTTGGCGCTCCGACGCCGGGCGCAGCCTCGTCGCCGGGAAGCGATCCAAAGCCGGGCTGCTCGATCGATCCGTCGTGCTCGGGCTCGATCTCTTCTAACGGACGCGGGTCACCGGGGTCGCCCGTCGGCGCGTCGTCCTGCGCGATGCCGGTATCGACGATCATCTCGGCCCGCTCCCACACGGCCGCGGTCGCTGGGTCGCTTAGGTCAGGCCCTCCTGTCGTTGGCGGGGCCTGATCCGTGCGGAGCTTTTCAGTCAGCTCGTCGATCTCGCGCTGTTTTGCTACCAGCAATGCATCTCGCTCGCGCAAGGCGCGCTGATAAGCGGGAATGATGGCGTTGACGAGCTTTTCGACGGTAATCGTTTTCGGGTCCACGGGCACTCCGCTGAACGGGTTGAGATAGATGGCCAGCACCTGCCGCTTCAGCGACACGCTCCACTTCACAAACGGATCAGCTAACAGCTCTAAGTTCACTTGATTGGGTTGGCGAACTTGGTGAAGTTGTCCTGAATCTCGCGGCCCTCGTCGATGCTCTGATAGTGGCGATCGAGGATGGCCGGCGGCACGTAGGGACGCGTCGTCGGGTCGGCGTAGGCGCGGCGATCGGCCGTCTTCGCGATGTCGATCGACTGGCCGTAGATCTCCGCGTCGTGCGCCTTGATGCGCTCGGCGTAATCTTTGGCCTTCGGGTCGAACGCGATGCAGCCGCTCGAGTTCGCGCAGACCAGGAGCATCAGGGCGACGGCAACGATGATGGCGATGTCTTTCACTGCGGGATCCTTTCGATGTCGACGCGATGGGTACGGCCCGAAGATGGCGGCGTCTTCGTGGTGGCGTCGATGTTCACCACCGCGGCCGGTCCATTGGTCGGTGGCTTGGCCAGCGGCAGCTTCGTCGAGGCGCCGGTGCGGACCTTGGAGGCGACGTCCTCGATCCCGTTCCAGCTGGTCGCGATGCCCCATGCACCGAGGATGATGTACATCGCCTGCTGGCAGACCTCGCGCTTGTCGGCGTTGCTCATGCCGGGATCGGCGAACAGCCAGACCTGCAGCAGCACGTTCAGGATCGCCATGATGCTGATGCCCATGGCGGACTGATATTTAGCGCTGCCGAGGATGCGTTGGAAGTTCATTGATCGTTGTCCTGCATCGGCCGGCGGTAGAACCGTGGGCGGCATCCTCTGACCTTCACGTTGGCGAACGGTGCGGCCACCGACTGGCGAAGCAGCTGGCGGGCCGTCGCCTCTCGCGCATCCCTGGGCAACTCCAAAGAGGGGTTGCGCGGCTTCGGCAATTGGACGAACTTCGGCATCAGTAGGGCATCATTGGGACTGCCGAGCTGCACAGGCCGGCGCGGCGGATCCGCACGTACGCGCTCGTGAACTTCTCGACGAGCGACTGTGGGTGTCGCATCGCGAACACCGGTCGCCAGGACAGAACGCGAAACGATCGATCGGGCCGAACCGGCCGGTCCCGCTTGTATTGGTTTACCTACTTGGCGAGCATCTGCTGGTGCTGGCGGAACCGGTCCAGCGTCTTGTGCGGCAGGAGGCCGCCGAGGTTCAACGGCCGCGGGCGCAGCGCCGACGGGACGACGTAGACCCCAACGCTCCTAGTGGCCAGGGTCGGGCTGATTGTGGTCGCGCTGCACTTGTCGCACCGGGGATCGCCGCAGTTCTGCATGGGTTGCCCTTTCGCTAAGCCGCCCGCATGGCGGGCCTGGTGTTCTTCTCGCGCTTTCGCAACGCATCACGCGACACGCCGAACTTGGCACGCTGGCGGGCACGCTTGGCCCGGCTTCGCGCGGCACCCGGCGACAGCTTCAGCTGCCTGGCGAGTTCACGGCGGGACCAGCCCGCGTCGAACAGCGCCAGCACGTCGGCCTGCCGCACGGTCGGTCGCCGCGGGGCGTCGGGAGAAGAAAACATAGGCCCTCTCTTAGAGATGAGGGGGGAGGGGGCCGAATTTGAAAACGCGGTTTGCAGATTCATCGACTGCCGCGACTCCGAAACTTCGTATCCTCTTTAAACAGCGTGGTTTTCAGTCCGCGGCGGTGACGATCAACTTGTGCAGCGAGTTGCGCATCGTCATCGGTTGGCAGGCTTCGCTCGGTCACACGGCCGCCAGACGTGGACAGAACGTCCATCGCCTCGACGAACCCTGCCGGCGCCACGCCCAGGACGTGGTCCCGCTGGCTTTCGTACCGATCGTCGGCCCGCCGACCGTACGCCTGCAGGATCTCGTACAGCCGCCGGGTGTGGCGTTCGTCGGTCGCCGGCTTCCCGCGGCGGATCGCCTCGGCATCCTCGCGGTCACGATCCTCCTCCTCTTGGACCCACAGGCTGAACCCCTCGACCGCGATGACGCCCAGCAGCTCGACGCTCGCCTCGTAGGCGCCGGCCCACCGCAGGAACGCGCGAGCGCGGACGATCAGGTGCAGCCGGTGATTTGCCTCCCACCAGCGGTGGGCCGCAACGCGATCGTGCAACCGGGTCTCGGCGTCCGGCCGGCGTCGCGGCGGTGGAGCGGCGTCGGCGTCACGCGGGGCCCTGTAGCCGCGCTTCGGCCCACACCCCGCGTAGTCCATTGCCGCGCGCTGGGACCGGCGACTGACGCTGACGTACAGCGCGTCGCCCCGATCGTCGATCGTCGAGCCGACCGACGCCTTCAACGCCTTCGGCTTCCTGCCCCGTTTCCCGGGATGCTTCACTGCTGTGCTACCTGCGCCCATCCTTGCTCCATTCTGCCCACGATTCGCCACGCTGGCCCCTCTGGTGGCGGTGGTGGAAGTCGACAATCGCACACCACACGCGAAAGAATTTTGACCGCTGTTTACCCGCAACGGCCGGTACCCCCTCAAAGGGGACCCATGCCATTCTGACACCCCTGTTTTTCGGTCAAAAACGCGGTTTTTCGCCAGATGTGCCGTTTTTGGCCTGAAAACGCGGTTTTTCGCTGTCGACGGGGGTCGTCGCTGGAGTTGTCACTAACTTGACGTCGACAGCGCGCAGCCCGTACGACCGCAGCGCCCGCTTCAAGAACACCTTGAGCCGCGAGTACGGCGGTGGCTCCCCTTCCGCGGGCTTGCCCTCATCCCGCAGGGTTACCACGAAGTTGATCCGATGCCGATTCACTTAGCTTCTGGCTCCGGTGATGGTGGAACATCGCGAACGACGCGATCAGTTACCTTGCCTGGCTTCCCTGGCAACACGGTCAGCGGGTCGACGGCCTCCGCAGGACATCCACCGTTCTCGTAGGGGTCATAGTCCTTCAGCCAGAACACCCGGCGTTCGAAGGTGCCCCGAGAGATAGACGGTGCATTGGGCTTCAGGTTCGACCATCCCACGACCTTCATGTCACCGTGACGTAGCCGTCCCCTTCTGCGTGACGCAATTACGAACGACTCACGCACGTACCTTGGCAGCGCGTGGACCGGTTGCTCCCAATGAACGTCGGACTCGTGTAGCAGATGTTCCTTCGTCAACATGATGCCTCTCTTCTTTCGGTGACCTATTGGCCTTCGTTGACCTTCTTGACCTAGCCAAACTGCGACCGATTAACACCTTTTCCGCGATACTGAATCACCACGCGGGCTTTTATTGACCTTCTATGACCTATTGACCTTTGCACGCTGCTCTATAGCGCTCGCACATATCTTCTCGTTCACACATGCGATGCACGTTCAATTTCTGTTTTCCATCCACGCCTCTGCGAACTTGATGATCAGATAATCGCTCTCTCTCACACATGCGCATACAGAAAAGGTCAATAGGTCAATAAAGGTCAATCAGACGCATTCGAAACCGCATTCTTGGTAGCCCCAAGGCCCCTTTCCTAGCATTGACCTAGGGCATTGACCTTTTCATCCGGAAGCTAAAAGGTCAATAAACCGAGCGTATTAAAACCGATCAACCAGCCCGTCGTGTTTCATCGACATCAAACGGCAGCGGGTCAGTCTCGCTGGACTCATCCCGTTTAGGCTCGACGATTGGTTGATCGCCCATGAGTTCACTCAGGTAGTAAAATGCGTTGGAGTCCGTGCCGCTCCGCTTAATCTTCCATTTGCCGATTGGCCGATCCAACTGGTGTCGCAGGATCGTCATGCCGAAGCTTGTAAGCTGTGCTCGCTCGCTGACCGATTGAAAGCATTTCGGGAAGAGCCCAGCGCCTCGCGCGACGTTTGCCAGGTACTTCGTGGGTCGTGCAAGATCGTTATGGCTATCCGCCCAGAGCGCGACAAACGTGTTCAGGTCGGCCGCCTGCGGGTCCGACTCTTTCACCCAGCGATTGAAGTTGCTCAGCCATTCGGTGTACCCCGCAGTCTGCATGACGCCACCAACGACGTTCTGCCATCGCTCGAAGCCGCCCATCGCCCGGTCGCCCTTGGGCCTACCTGCGGCCCGCCAAACGCAGACCATGCCCAGGATTGCGGACAGGACCTTCCGTCGCACCGTCGGCAGATATTCTAGCAGGTCCGGGTGGACGAACTCCTTTCGATTCTGGGGATCGGCGGTTTGCGGCTGAAGGAAGATTGGCACCATACGTTTGATAATCTCTCCCGTGCCCTCGACGTTGTTGCCGCTACCGAACAGGATCAGATTGTTGGGCAGCGTTACCATCTGCGTTTGCCCGAGCAGCCGACCACGATAGATCGCAGCCGTTAACAGTGATGCCAGCACGCCTGAGTCCACGAATTGCTTCAGGTTGTCGAGGTGGACGATGGTGTCCTGTCCGATCAGCAGGGCGATGATCCGCTTGTCGCGTTCTTCTTCGGACATTGCCAGCTGTTCCGCTGGCACCTCCTGTCTAAGGAAGATGTGACCCAGCACCTGTTCTATGAGTTTCGACTTACCCGTTCGTTCGAGCGGCGCCTGCACGAGGTGCATCGGGCGGTTCGAGCCAATCGCTGGGGCGACCACCACCGTCACCATGCCGCCGATGAAGTTCTGTCGATCGGCCTCGCTGCGGAACGGGAAGTCGATCAGCAGGTCCTCCAGCGTCATGCGAGCCGTCTCCATGTCCATTTCCGGTTCAAGGTCGGCGAGGTCCGAGTGCTGATCGTAGAAGACGCCGTTCGGGTTCCACCCAGGCGACGTTAATTCGAAGCTCTCGAGGAATGTAGGATAGCGGACCATCATGCGCAGTTGTCGCACGTGCTCGGAGGCAGATGCTCGGTTGAGCACCAACGACCCGTGGTCACGATTAGATGGCACGAAGATGAGGGCCTGACCTTCGTCACCCGGCAGCTTCACCCATTTCCCGAGCTTCACGTGTGAGTCCACCAGCATCCGCGTAGCGTCAGCGTCTAGCATCCGGAACTTACGGCTGCCGGGCCGACGAATGATCTGTCCCGGCACGTCGCCCATGCTGTAGATGGCATCTTCAGGAACTCGCCGAAGCACCTCGTCCGCAAAGGTGCTGGTGCCGATTTCTGAATACTGGCCCCGATCATCCCGATGAGCGCCGGGCGTTAGCAGGTAATCGTCGGCATCATCACGAATGGGCGTGATGCTCTGCTCATCTTCGGGATCAAGGACGGCGGCATTGCTGGCTTCCTCGGCTTGTCGCTCCTGCTCCTCTTTCATCGCTGCGGCCAAGTCCTTCAAATCCAGATGGACGCCGGCCTCGTCCCGCCACCGCCGTAGTTCTGCCTTGATGCTGGCCCATTCTCGTTTGCTAAGCTGTGCCAGGTCCCCTGCTGCTGCGATGATCACCTGAGGGTCGAACGTCGCCTTTGCCGTGTCGAGCGCGTCGCGCACGCGAACGGCGGCGCTCACCTGCTCGGCAGCAACGTCGTCGGCGCGCACCGTTAAGTCAGGGTCGGTACCGCAGTTAAGGTCGATAGGAGGCGAATTTCGCGCACCCTCGCGCGCGGCTGATTCATCAGGTATACCGTCCTCGCCGACCGTACTGTGATCTTTGGGTGGTTTACTTGGAGCCTTCGCCGCCGTGCGGGCGGCACGTGGACCCCGCGGGTCGTTTCGGTCGCCGGGGAAGATGCAAGCGCCATCGTCCTGGGCCATCTTGATCAAGGAACCGAGTTTTGCGATCTTGCCGCGGCTCGCCTTAAACGACTTCCACTTTTGCTCGCAATCGCCCTCGGCGTACTTCGAGCTGCTCTGACTCCAGCGGATCGCCTCTTCAAGCATGGGCGTGCCGGTCTCGCTCTCGACTAGATGCAGGATCGCCAGCACCTTCACCCACGAGTCGTAGTCGTCGACCCGGTCAGCGCGCAGCCCGTCCAGGCACTTCACGGCGATCTCGTCGCTCGTCATCAGCTTCGCAGACTTCGTCGGCAAGGCCCGCTGAGGCCGTGGCGCTGGTGCCGGCGTCGGCGTGGGTGCCGCTTCTGCAGGAATAAGCATGGGCGAGTCGCCCGTGCAGCCTAGCAACAGATCAATCGCGTCATTACCACCGACCCACCCGTTCCCCTCCCAGACCCGCGACCAGTGGTTCTTGGTGTGGTGCCGTCCGGGGATGCGCGCCCAATTGCCAAATTCACCCGGCGCCACGTGGGCTTGTTTAGGGAAGGTCTCCGGTGCTCGCGCTAATCCTAGTGCTGCGTAGTCGCTGACGATCCACTGCGCGAACGCGTAGACGATGTCGGAAGGCGTGGGACGGTCAAACATCGCCCACAGGCGGTAGCCACCGTCGCCGTTGCTGTCGACCAGCAGTGGGTTGAACCCAAGCGATGCTACGCGGGTGTGCCACGCGAGGGCAGCGTGCCAGTTCGCGGTCGGCGCGACGGCATCACCGCTATGGTGGTCGATGTCGACGCTCAGCCATCTGCACATGCTGTCGACGTCGTTGGTCGAATGCAGGCCGATCACGTCACCGCCGTGCTTGGCACGGAAGTGACGGACGATGACCTGGCTGGTCAGTAGAACCTCGCCCCGCTTCTCCTTGGCCGGGGCCGTGTAGGAGACCTGATCGGGCTTTACGCTACCGTCCTTGCGGGTGACCATCTTGCGATGCCCGGGGGCGACGTATGCTCCCCAGGCCGTGGTCCGGTTGACCAGCCGGGCTTCCGCCCATGCTGCGAGTTCGGCCGCGCGCGCCGCCCAAATTGCTTGTTCGTCGATCGGCGTTGCTGGTGTTGCTTCAACCATACTTACTTCCTGGCACGTACCCTGTGTGCAGATCGATTTACTTTGCGTCGAACTTCTTGATGCCCTTCAACATGACCACGTCCATCTCGCTGAGCGCGTACCATTCGGGTCCCACGCGTTGCTTGGCGAAGTAGGCGCGGAACCGGAGGCGTGCCGCGGCAGCGTCGGGCGTCTCGATCGTGTGAACGATCTCCCCGTCGCCGATCAGGTTCGGGAGCGATGACCGGTCCGTCACGAAGGAGAACAGGCTGGGTTCAACGCTCGACCGGAACAGGTGGACTTGCGCGAGGCCCACGCCGGCGGCTGACAGGCCATGCGCTGCGGCGAATCGCGCGAACGCGTCGAGCGGGTTTGCAGCGATCGTGACGCGCGTCGCCATCGTGCGCACGAACCACATGTCCGTGCGTTGCACGTCCGACATGGTGGCGGGCTCGAACAGCCAGACGGGAATGCCGCGGGCCACGGCGTACCCGATCTCCGCAACCGTCCCGTAGGCGTCGATCGCGTCGAGCCACACGAACATTACGTCGCTGTCGTCGATCCACTTGCGACAGAGTTCAACCGTACGGGCCTGCGACGGGTTGGCCATGCAGACGCTTCCGTCGTTGGCGCCGACGCCGTGGCTGGATCGACCATGCCCACAGCCGTGATCGCACCCGCGGAAGAATGGCCCTGCGTACGCGAAACGTCCACGGTATAGAGGCTGGTCGGGCTCGGGGGTCTCGTTTGCCACCCAGCTGCCCGACGCGCTCCGCATGTGCGGAAACAGGTCATGCCGCCAATCGTTCTTGGCGATCTTGCCGGCGCAGTACACCCGGATGAACTGCGGGTCGCGATCAGCCGGCTGTTTGGCCTCCACGGTCGCGTTCCGATGCTTGTCGATGTTAAACGTCGTCGTCATCTAGATCTCTCTCCGGCCATGCCGGTGTTGCGTTCCAGTCTGTATGCCTTACCGCTCATCGCCCACCTCCTGGCTCGACCCGGTGGCATTCCTCGTTAGGGGTGAAGGGGGCGGAAGGTCCGCTCCCCTCGCCTACGCCGCTCCTCTCTGATCGATCGGTTGGTCCCGACGTACGGGGAGGGGCGGGGGTGCGCGCATTATTTACACTGACCCGATCACCTCCAGTTCGACGTTGGCGATCTTGGCTGCTTCGCGAATCGTGCTTTCGAACAGGCACCGCCAATCCGCGTCCGACATCACCGTTTGGGGCCCGCGGTTGCCGATCATGCCGCGGTAGATGTTGGAGGTTGACTGAAGCACGGCCATCGCCAGCGTGGCCTCCTCCTCCTCGCTCTCGGTGACCGTGCCGCGCACCATATGTGCCGTGATCAGTGTTAAGGCCATCCAGTGGTTGAATTGCTCTAACGTCGTGTTCATTTGCCGATCCCTTCTGGTTTACCCCGCCGTCCTTCGGCCTCGCCTGTTGGCCATCGACCGCAGGATGGTGTCGACCATCGCGTCGGTGCTGCCCTTCAGGTGGACCACCTTCTCTACCTCCCGGTTCCGCCCGCCAGCGGGAGGGGACAGTGATGGTTGCAGGTGCCGTGTCATGTTGCCGACCACAACGGCCGGGCCGCGTGCGGTGGTTGGGAAGTTGCTTCTCATCACGACCTTCATTGCTTTCCTTTCCCCGCCATCGAAGCGGGCGTGTTCGCCGTGTCGATCACCTTCAGTAATCTGTCTATGCGTCTCGCCTCACACTTGCTCACTCGCTTGCGGCGCCTGAGCCTGTATGCCTGCTTTCTATTCATCACCAGCCTTCCCCAGGTGTGATCGGGCGTTCAACATCTGCTGGGCGTAGAACCATCGCCACGCGAAGTAACGGTCGATCGCGGCTTGGCGACGCGCTTCGTGTCGGCGCTCCTGCTCATCCCGCGATGGGGACGTTGGCACGTCAGGTGCCTCAAGACCTTGCACCTGCCCGTGCTGATCAAACCACTCAGGGATTTCTGCCGGCGCCCGGGCGGCCAGAAGAAGGAGTGCATCTGGCATCAGATGCATGCCTGGCTCTAGCAATTGAACGGTCCCCTCTGCAGGCGGAAAGGTAATCGTCGCATCTGCGGCCAAGCGGAGGCCGTATGCAGGCGAGTCAGCGATTGCACGGTCTGCCGATGCAAGACGTTCATAGGTGGTGAACGAATGGCCGCAGTTACAGCGGCGACGGCGACGGACGCCCTGACGTACCGGACGGCTATCGACCACACGGCCCGTCTGAGCGCTCAATAACGTGTCGCAACTGGGGCAGTTCATGCTGCCCTCCCTTGTGCTGGCGCATCAACAGCCCTTGCGTGACGCAGTTTGGCCTCCAACTCCGAACCCGCGGGATGTTCGGCCTGTAGAGGGTTAGTCGGAAGGTCGCGCCACGCGCGCCACAGTTCCCGCAGCAGCCGCTTACGCATGAACCTGAGGGCTCGCATGTGCGCGCGGCACTTCGGGTCGCGTGCCTTCTCGTACGCCTTGCGGTCGTTGTAGACCTTCGCGTATTCGGGGTTCTTTGCTCGGATGAGGTTGCCCCCAATTGTGTACATCACGGAGTTGCGAGTGCCGACGTAGCCCAGTTGCAGAAACTCCTCCGCCGTGATGCCCCCGCACCGCTTCCACGTCGACGCTGCCTTCCCCTTGTAGACGTGGAGTCCGAACCGCTTCCAGAGTTTTGCCGGGTTGGCGTAGTTCGAGAGGTCGCCCGCCTCACCGACGATCAGGGCAAGGCTGGGCGGTCCGAATCCGCGGACCTTGAAGCGAGACCAGACCGGCAACTGCACGACGAGCTTGAGGATTTTCCGATCTAGTTCGTTCTGCCACGCGCGAAAGATCTTCTCCGCTTCGATGAACCGGTCGGCCACCGGTCGCATGACGATCGCGATCATCCGCTCGGACTCGTTCAGGCCGGTGAGCTTGTTCTTCGTAATCGCGGTAACGATGGCCTTACCGCGATCGCGGACCGCGTCCCCTTTGGCATCCGAGTCCGGTATCGTTTGCGCCACCAATTGCCGCGCCAGAGCCCCGAATGGGTGCATCAGACCGATGCGGGTCCGCATGGCGGCATTGCGCTGCTTGTGAAGCTCGACCAACTGTCGGCAGATGCGATCGACATCGAGTTCGGGCAAAGTATCGGGCGAGGGGGCAACGGCGGGTTGGGTGTCACCGGGGCGATGGCCCCCTCGCTCTAATTCAATCGCGCCGACCGGCATCCGATCATCGGGTGTCACGACGACATTGGCCGATCGGCGCGTTGGTTTGGACTCGCTCGGCAAGCCGTTAATGGATGTCACGGCGGGGATGGCCGAACGAGCCTGTTTCGAAGAAGCGGCCGACAGCCGGCCGGCGGGTGACACACTTTGGGTGGTCGACCGCTTCTTGGTTCGTGCGACGGCGGACACTGGCGGGATGGGTGTCTGCCTTAACGGGGTCCGCTGTCGCATTGATTGTGGCTCGCTCGACACCGGCAGCGAGGGTGTCAAACACGTCGTGGCCGAGCGAGCCGTTTTCGGAGTAGCGACCGACGACGGGCCAGTGGATGACACGCGAGGGGTGGCCGGTCGCTTCTTAGTTCGTGCAGAGGACGGCAGGGCGTTTTTGGGTGACACACGGGTGGTGGTCGTCCTCTGCTTCGATTGTTTCGTCTTCATGACATTCGTCCTTCGTTCAATGCCAGGCATGGGCAACGGGGTTATGGGTGTCACTGGCCAGATGGCCCACGCCTGGCGAATTTTGCGAGCCCCGGCATCACTACCTCGGGTGCCAACGTACTGAAGGCCGGGGCTCGTTATGTCGTGGCGGCGGGCGGTATCGTTATGGGTGGCACGTTTCCTAGCCCGCCGCCGCTTTGGTTCGTTACAGTTTGTGCCGCCTGAGGATGGCCTTCAGTTCATCCCGCCGCAGGCGCGCGCCGACCTTCTCGTCGTCGTCAACGTTGTTGCGCACCTCGCGGTAGAACGTGATCGTCTTGCCGTGTTCGAACCGCCGCCGTTCGTGCTTGGCGATCTCACGATCCAGATCGGCCCCGGTCGCCTCCATCAGCTTCTTCCCGCCGACCAGCCACCGGTCGATCATGTCTTCCTTCTCATCGTGGTCGTAGATGCTCAGCAGCGTTTCCAGCGTGCGGGTGGGCTGCGCCAGTACGGGCTTCGGCGTTTCAACTGGGTTAGCGGGTCTTGCCCGCACCGCAGTGCTGCGGCGAACGGCGACGAGGTGGCGGATGCCCTGGTCGATGAGGTAGTCCACCAACTGCATCTCTTCGTTCGCGACGCGCGGCCTGATCAACATGGCTCGTTCTAGGTCCTCGCGCACCTTGGTGATCGCGTCGTCCAGTTCCGCCAAGTGGTCGACCGCGTCGCGGACGATTGCCTCGAACCGGTCGACAGGGTTTAACGGCGGTCGCGCGGCCGACGGTTCTCCGTTGCCCGTGGTGGTCAGATCGGTGAGCGTTTCACCCGTAGGTTCGGCAAATGTGGTTTCCATTTTTGCTTCTTCCTGCACCGCGAAGGCCCGCAGTGTCTTCAGTGCCTTGTCGTGTTCGCGTAGGGCAGCGTTTCCGTCGATACCCAAGGCGACCGCGATCTGGTCGAACGTCTGACCATCGCGGTAGTGGAGTCGCATGATCCGTCGCTGGTGTTCAGGTAACGACCGCAGCTGATCATCGAAGAGGTCGCGGCGATCGATCAGCTCGAAGCCCCTGCCGCCTCCTGCCGACGCCACGTCGTCGAGCAAGCTGCCGGCATCGTCATGGTGACCACGCGGCGCGTTCAGCGACGTCACCCGTACTCGACCGCGTCCTGTGCATCGCGCCTCGTACCTCAGCCAGTCGTAAATCGCGTTCTTGATGCACGTCGTGGCGTAGGCCGGGAAGCTGCCCTCCACGTGCTCTACCTTCTCAATCGCCTTAGCGAGCCCGAACGATCCGGCCTGCACCAAGTCCTCGACCTCGATCGAATCAGCCAGACGTCGCTTCATCCGTCCTGCCACCTGTTCGAGCAGGTACAACAGGCTTGCCATCAGTTTTGCCTTGGCGTGCCCGGACCTCGTCCGCATGTACTCGGTCCATGCGTCGGCTTCCGTCTCGATAGGTGTTGCGAGCATCAACATGGGTCACCGCCCTTTCGCGTAGGGAAACTGACCTTGATGCGGGCGGCGGATCGTTCGCTCACGACGGTTGGCGATGTCGCGTTGCAGGTCGGCCCCGGTTCGAAGCATGGGGTGGCGCTCAGGTGCCTGCCTTCCGGTCAGTTCGGTGTAGACCCGGCGGCTGACCGCGTCGGCCCGCTCGTTTTGGTCCCGCGGAATCCATGTGGCGGACCACCAGCGGTCGCTCCAGACCTTCGCCAGTTCTTTGAGGCATTCATCACGGAGGCCGGCCATTACCGGGCTTTTGCACTGCCAGCGGCCATTAAGCTGGTTGATGACCAGCATGCTGTCGCCGTAGATTTCCAACTGGTCCGGCTTGGCGTTCAGGCGTGCCAGTTCGGTGACGGCGGTCAGGCCGCTCATCAACGCCATGTACTCTGCCTGGTTATTCGTGTTCTCGGGCGCCGGGTGCAGCGCGTAGCCGCTCGACCGCTCCTGACCGTTGTGCATGACGAGGTGGTAGCCCATGCCGAGGCCACCGCCGGGGTTGACCGGCTCGCAGAGCCCGTCGAACCACAATTTCCACAAGACGCCGCCGTTTTTGTCTGGTAACATTGTCATCTCCTGATCTGCCGGGTCGTGCCGCCAAGCTGGACCCGGCTAAAGGTTGTTTGAATTGACCGCCGCCCCAACATGGGGCGGCGGTCCTCGTTTGGGCCCTATGCCATCCCATCCCATCGTTCTGCGTCCCGACTGCGAGGCTCGCTGTTGCCGGTGGGCTTGCCGGGCGATTGCGTCAGTCGATTGATCCGCGCCAAGGCAGGGCCGTCGGCGTTCTCGAAGTCGGCCGCCAAGTTGGCCGGCAGCGGCTCGCCGTCTCGCTTGTGGCGGATCAGCGCCCCGATTTCTTCACGGGCAGCCGCTTCGATCTCAGGCCGGGCCTTCGGGTCGGTGATCAGGTGGTGCCACTGTTGGAACCAAGTTAGGAAGTGCTCACGGTCGGCTTGGTTCAACTTGATAGCGGCGTCCTGTGCCGCCTTCAGTTCGGTAGAAAAGACGTGCGAAGTTGGCGCAGCGGCGCGCGCCATCGCGTTGGCGAGGGACATGACTTCTCCTGAGTTGGAAGATGGGTAAGACGGCCAACCGTATCCGGTAGGCTTTTCGTTTCGGCGAAGGGGCGCACCGGGGGCCGATCCCCCATGGCTGACCCCATGGCTGATTAGATTTCGATGGGGTAGAAACCGATTGTTGCGGGCGGTTGTAAGCAGTCCGCGGGCAGGGCAAAAAAGAACGCCTTCCCTCTGAAAACCAGTGTTTTCCGAGGAAAGGCGTGCAAGCGAGGACGACGGGGCTCGAACCCGCAACATCCGGATCGACAGTCCGGTGCTCTAACCAATTGAGCTACGTCCCCGTGTTTGGGGTCGGGTAATTTAGGCCTTGGGCGCGTGTTGTCAAGACCCCCGAACGCGCGAAGCGCCGCTTCCAAGCACCTCCCGCGACGGCTTTGCCGCTTCAGTAGCCATGTCTTCCCGCCCCGCTTTACGTGATGCCCCGTCGCAAACCTCCTATACTCAGCACCATGATTCTGGCTGGCATCGACGAAGCAGGCTATGGCCCGGTTTTGGGTCCCTTGGTCGTGGGCTGCGCCGCGTTTGAGGTGAACGACGCCGACCCCGCGGGCGACCTCCCGTGCCTCTGGAAGCGGCTGCGCAAGCTCGTCAGCAAGACCCGCTGTCGGCATGGGAAGCGGATCCACGTTAACGACAGCAAACTGGTCTATTCCCCCTCCACGGGCTTGCGGGAACTGGAGCGCAGTCTGCTTTCCATCGCCACGGTGTGGGCGGGTTGGTCGGGCGACTTGGACACGTTCGTCGCCCGCGTCGCCGGTCACGCGACGGTGGACCTGGCGGGCTACCCGTGGTACGCCGCCGCCGAGCCGGCGTTTCCGCTGAACCTGGACGCGATGTCGGTGCAGTTGTTTGCCAATGGTCTGAAGGCCGAAATGGAGCGTGCCGGCGCTCGGCCGGTGCATCTGGCGGCCCGGGTGGTGTGCGAGGGGCAGTACAACCGCATGGTCGAGGCCACGCGCAACAAGAGCAGCGTGCTCTTCTCGACGGCCGCCATTCACCTCGACACCCTCATTCGCACGTACGCCGACCAAGGGCTGGTCATCTTCTGCGATCGCCAGGGCGGGCGCGAGCATTACGGGTCGCTCTTACGGCTGATGTTCGAGGACTGGTCGCTGGAAATCGAGCGCGAGCGGGACGGCCACAGCGCCTACTGCCTGCTGCGCGGCGAACGGGCGGTGCGCATCATCTTCTGCGAGAAGGCCGAGGCCCAGTGCATGCCGGTCGCGATCGCGTCGATGCTGAGCAAGTACCTCCGCGAGGCCCTGATGGGCCGGTTCAACGCCTACTGGCGCACCCATTTGCCCGACGTGCAACCGACGGCGGGCTACTACGGGGATGGCAACCGATTTTTGGCCGATATCGATCTGAAACGACGTGAATTAGGCTTCAGCGATGCCATGCTCGTCCGCTCGCGGTGAAATTCTGACTGATCGGATTAGCTCCTTTCGTCTCCCCTCATCGGCCCGCGATTTGCACGAACTGTGCAGCGGTACCACTCACGATGAAAAGGAGGCCAAGATGCCGGACGAACGAACCCAACGCAGCGCCGACCACCTCGATCCCCTGCCTGACGAACGCCCCTCAAGCGACGTCGGCCTTGGCGCCGGCCTGACTGCCGCCGTCGGGGGTGGCTCACCGTTGCAGGAGGATGCCTCGTCGATCGGCGACACGGATCGCGGTGGGACGAGTGCCATGCCGGTCGAATCGGACGCGCGCGCCGATAAGTCGGCACCCGACGCGCCCAACAAAACCACCCATCCCGGTGGCGACCTCCAAGGCGCCGCCGACGCGATCACCAACGCCAACCGGGCCATCGCACCAGATAGCGATTCACCAAATTAGGGCATGCGCATCTGGAGCGTAGCCTGCAGCACCACTCGGCATCCTGAGGTACGTCGAAGGATCTCTTCCGTCCCAACGCGCAACACGAAGGGATCGTTGGGCATACCTCAGGATGACGATAGATCACGCTAGGCGCATCACGCTCACTTCGGTCGCAGCTCAACGCTAGAGCATTCTCACTTCATTCATTGCGGACGCAGTACACGTTGTCATCCCGATGGAAGCCTTGGCGACCTGAGGGATCTCGATTGACTGATGGTGCGGGCCGTGGGAGATGGGGCAGGTCGCTACCGCTGGGTTCGGGATGACAACATGCCTTGACCCGCTACAAATGAAATGTAAGTGCGCCAACTGATCCACAAACGAATAACGGACAGCCTATTGGCTGTCCGTCATCGCAAATCAAGTTGAACAATCGATCCCGCGCCTAAGCCCCACGCCGGCGGGCGAGCAGGCCGATCGCGCCCAGGCCGACGAGCGCCAGGCTTGCGGGTTCCGGGATGGCGACGGGTTCGACCGCGATGTCGGAGACGAGCGTGCCGCCGTTGATCTGGCCCACCAGCACCGCGGTGCCCGTGATGAGGTCGACCGTGTAGAAGTTGGAGACGCTGCCGCCTGAGGGCGTCAGTGAGGCATAGGCGATGTTGTCGCCTTCGGGCGTGGTGAAGATGTCGAAGCCGACGAGGTCACTGGTGTTCACGGTGAGCAGCGGCCCTACGGTCTCCAGCACACCATCGTTGTTGGCCTGCTTGACGAGAACGTCGATGCCGGCGTCGATGCCGTACAGTTGCGACGTGGCGGGCACGTTGCCCAGGTTGTTGTTGCTGTAAGCCGACCCCACCACGTTCGGGTTGACGCCGAAGTTCGGATCCCCAGCCCCATAGGCCAGTGGAGTCGCCGTTGCTTGCAACGCGCCGGTATCGGGATTGAGGACGTAGTTGCGATCGGTATTGCTGACAAGGCGAATGCGGTCGATGGTGGGGTTGAAATCGAACCCAAAGGCCGTGCCATTGATCGCGCCGACGCCACCACCGACGGCGGTGAGTACGGCGGTGGTTTTGTCCAGCGTGTACAGTTGACCGAAGCTGCCGATCGCGTAGAGCTGACCGTTCGCCGGGCGGAAATCGATGCCGCGGATCGATTCGTTGTTGGCGGAGAACCCGCTGATCGACAGGCCGCTTAGCAGCGTGCCGGGCGCGGCGGAATCGAAGCTGAACAGCGCGTTGTCCTGCGTCACCCCATAGACCATCGCCGCCTGTGCGGCCGGTACAGACAGAACGCAACCCGCCAACGCGATCCCGCAGCCCATCCAATTGTTCGCTTGAGGCATTTTCCCCATCCTTCTTGCGGACCAACCCGACTCCGATCGGTGTGGCCCTTGGTTATCCGTCACCCACAAAGAGATGCAATCGTGGCCAAGTCGCGCCACGACGAATAAATAGTACCACCGCCACCGCCGAACGCAACTGGAAACATTTTCTTAACGTGAGGTCCCTCACATCATCTGCGGCTCCGCCCCGGTAAGGCCCCCCCGATCCGTAGCGGCCAACAAATGAAGCGCCTCATTTCAGTCCACCTGCATAGGCTCTAGCGCCCCTGCCACGGCCAGTTCGCAAAATGAAAAGTGCCACGAGCGACCGAGTCGCCCGTGGCACTTTTGATTGTCTAACAAGCCAGCAACGGTCTGGAGGACCGGATTTTGGTCGCGCTCTTACAACTGCGCGCCGTTCAACTGAAGACGCAGCAGCAACAGCGCCGCCGACAGTTGCGGGTCGCTGCTCAGCAGGTCGCGTTTGACCTTCTTCGGCTCGCCCGTGGCGTCGGCGGTCACCTCTTCCACAACCTCCTGCATGACCTCGGCCTTATCGTTCAGCTTTTCCTGCTGGGGCTCGGCTGGGGCGCTGTTGATCTCGCGCAGCACGTCCAGGTCTTGCCGGGCCTCGTTGGCGGCCCGCATCTGCTCGGGGGTCATCTCGACCTTCACGTCGGGCTCGACGCCCCAGTCGACGCTGTTCTCCTCGCGATGCAGGCAGCGGCCGCTGGGCAGGTAATAGTGGCTCGTCGTCAGCTTCAGCAGCGCGTTGCGCCCTTCCAGGGGGAAGAGCATCTGCACGCTGCCCTTACCGAACGTGCGGTCGCCCACCACCATCGACCGGCCAAGGTCCTTCAGCGCGCCCGAGACGATTTCCGACGCGCTGGCGCTGTACTGGTTCACCAGCACGACCAGCGGCACCTTCGTCTCATCGTCGCGTTCGACGCGGGCCTTGATGGCGCTGGGCGGGTTGGGCGTCTCACGGTCGGCGCGGGTGCTGACGATCACGCCGTCCTTCAGGAATCGGTCGCTCACGCGCGTCGCCTCGGTCAGCAGGCCACCGGGGTTGTTGCGCAAATCGAGGATGATGCCCTTCACGCCCTCGCTCGCCAGCGCGTCGACGGCGGCGTCCATGTCCTCGCTGGTGGTCTTGCTGAAGTTGGTCAGGCGGATGTAGGCGATCTTCTGCTCGGGATCGACGAAGTAATTCCACCCGCCACCCGGCAGGTGCTGCCAGCCCTTTACGCTGGCGACCTTGATCGTGTCTCGCTTCAGCGTGTAGTCCTGCACCACGCCTGAATCGTTGCGAATGGTCAGCGTCACCTTCGTGCCGCCGGGCCCGGTGATGCTCTTGACGGCCTGGTTCACGCTGATGTTCTTGGCGCTCTTGCCGTCGATGTGCGTGATGATCGACCCCGCCTCGACGCCCGCCTTGAACGCGGGGCTGTCCTCGATCGGCGTGACGACTTTGATGTTGCCTTCCTCGTCGTTCTGGATCTGAATGCCGACGCCCTGGAACTCGCCTTGCGTGGTCTTGGTGAACTCGGGCACGTCCACCGGCCAGATGACGCCGCTGAACGGGTCCAGCTCGGCGAACGCGCCGTCGGCGAACTCGCTCACGAGCACTTCTTCGGGCAGGCCGACCGTGTCGCGGCCGGCGTTCACCAGGGTCGAGATCGTCTGCCGAAGCGCCAGCTGTTGCTGGTCGGCCGGGGCGGCGTTCACCTGGCGCTCGCTCTCGTCGAGCGCCATGATGAAGGCGTTGCGCTTCTGCTCGTCGGCCAGGCCAGGGAAGGTCTGGTCGAGGCCCTTGGTGGTCGCGACGGCCCGCAGGCCGTTGATGCCACCCAAGGCCAGGTTGCGGAACTGCACGTCGCGGTAGTAGTTGCTCTGCGCCTCGTCGAGCGCATCGCTCAGCATCATCTTGTTGACGCCCTTGACGGTCTCGCGCCAGTCGATGCGGAACGAATCGTTCAACTGCTCGGCGGGCTTCGTCGTCGGGTCGTTCTTGGCGGCCTCGGGGCGCAGCACGCGGTCGGCGGCCTCGCGGTCCTTGCTCTCGCGCTCCTGCAGCACCTTCAACTGGTCGGGCGTGTAGACCGCCAGCAGGCGCACCCGGCGGGTCATCAGCTTCAGGCGGCTCTTCCATTCCGGGCTGGCCGGCTCCACCGAGCTCAGGTCCGAATAAAGGCGCAGGGCCTTGATCCACTGCTCGTTCTGCTCGCTTTCCTCGGCGCGCGTCACCGTGCGCTTCACGAGGTCGTCAACCCACTTCTCCTTGCGGAACGTCGCCTTGTCGGTCGCCAGCGAGTGCGCGCGGGCGGCGGCGTCGATCGCGTAGTCGGCCTGGCCGGCATCCAGCAGCTTGTGCACGTCCTCGACGGCCTTCTCGTACTGCTTCTGGCGCTCGGCGGCGAACTCCTGTCGCTGCGATTCAAACTGACCGGCCCACGTTGCCATCTGCACCAGCTGCGGGTCGTTGCTGATCTTGGCGGCGGTGGCGAGCAGCTCGTTGGTCTTCTCGAAGTGACCGCTGCGCGCGGCGGTGAAGGCCTGCTGCTTCAGCTCGTCGACCGACGCGGCCGGCTTGGGCGTCACCTCTTGCAGCGCGACCTGCTGTCCCTGCTCACCAGCGTTCGCAACCTCGGCGCGGGCCCACTGGGGCAACACCGGCGTCGCCGTCGCGACCGCCATCGACACCGCCAACGCGAAACGGGTAAACCGGAATGTCATGGAGCTCTTCCTCTTGATGCGTAATGCTGCGGGATAGGTGGCTGTACGAATGGCCAGCGCGGTGGCGGGTAGTACAACGCCCGCCCAAATTGCCACCACAGACCATACCCCTGTCATACGTTCAGATCAAACGCTATCGGCCGCCAAGGAGTGGATCGGCACGATTTTTTTTTCGCTGACCGCACCGCGCGGTGGCACGGGGGTTGCAAATCGTCAGGCAAACGAGTTCCGAAAACGTTGACGCCCGCTTACGAGCCCGATTCCACGTTCCAATCGACCGGTGACGCCAGCAACCCGCACTCGGGGCACCGCGTGCCGGTGACGATCCAGACGTCGCGGCCGGTGGCGTCGACCTGGTGACCGGCCGTCACCTCGTGCAAATCGGACCCGCACGAGCAGATCATCCGCCGGCTACCGCGGGAGCGCCAGCGCCGCTCGCAGCCGGCGACGAAGTGCAGCACGTCGGCGGGGTCGTCCTTGCGACTGACCGCCAACGCGCCCGCTTCGACATTAACCCATACGATGAGCCGCGGTTGGCCGTTCACGTCGACCGGGTCAAACCGGGCAAAATCGAATGGCCAACTGTACCGCAGGAACTCGGCAATGTCGGCCGCTGCGTCACCGTAGAGAAGTTCACCGCGCTCATGTAGCATGATCGAGCCGGATCATAGTTGCGGTCCGGGCCGTCGGATACGTCCGATTGTCGATTTTGAAGTTTGCCGGAAGCACCGTCCGGTCCCTCTCCCGGTACCCCGGGAGAGGCTAGGTGAGGGTGATTTCGAACTGCTGGCGACTCGGCAGATCAAAATCACCCTCATCGAACCTCTCCCATGCGTACATGGGAGAGGGACCGGAAGCGTCCTCACTTTTCAATCTTTACTAAAGATCCCCCGTGCCGACCATCACCGCCCAACTCGACGCCGCCTTCCGCACCGCCATCCAAGCCGCCTTTGGCATGGATGCCGATCCCCTGATCGGTCCCAGCCAGAACGACAAGTTCGGCGACTACCAATCGAACGCGGCCATGGGGCTGGCCAAGCAGGTCAGTGAGAAGACCGGCCAGAAGACCAACCCGCGCCAGGTGGCCGAGCAGATCGTCGAGATGCTGGATCTGGCCGACATCGCCACCGAGAAGCCGACGATCGCCGGCCCGGGGTTCATTAACGTGAAGCTGAGCCCGACGTGGCTCGCCGGCGTCGCCACAGCGCAAGCGACCGACGAGCGGCTCGGCATTCCGCTTGCGGCGGCGCAGTCCAAGGTCGTTGTCGACTATTCCGGACCGAACATCGCCAAGGAAATGCTGGTTCACCACTTGCGCAGCACGGTGATCGGCGACGCGTTCGTGCGCGTGCTGAGCGCGACGGGCAACGACGTCATCCGCCAAAACCACATCGGTGACTGGGGCCTGCAGATGGGCATGGTCACCTTCGCGTTGGAGCAAAGCGGCGCCGCGGCCGAGTCGTTCACGCTGGCGGACCTGGCGCAGTTGTACAAGAAGATCAGCAAGGACAGCGACGAGCCCACCGTCCGCCGGCAGATGGCCGAGCGGACGAGCGTCCTGCAGAACACCCCGAAGGACCAGTTGCACGCTTGGCGGCGGGTGCGCGAGCTGACGCTGACGGCCGCCCAACAGGTGTACGGCCGGCTCGGTGTCCTGCTGACGCCCGACGACGTGCGCGGGGAAAGCGACTACAGCGACGACTACGCGCCGATGGTCGAAAGCCTGATCGCTGAGGGCCAGGCGCGGGAGTCGGACGGCGCGATCGGCATCTTTCCGCCGGGCTTCGTAAACCGGGACGGCGAGCCGCGGCCGTTCATCGTCCGAAGTCGCGATGGGTCTTTTCAATATCCAACCTACGACTTGGCCGCACTGCGGTATCGCGTCACGGCGCTGCGGGCCACGCGCGTCATCTACACGCACGACACGCGCCAGGCCGAGCACTTCGCGATGCTGTTCGCCGTCGCCAAGGCGCTGGGCTGGGACAACGTGGACGGCCAGCAAGCACGATTCGAGTACGCCCCCTTCGGCGCCGTGCTCGGCGAGGACGGCAAACCCTTCAAGACCCGCAAGGGCGAGTCCGTGAAGCTCGAAGACCTGCTGGACGAGGCCGAGGAACGGGCGATGGCGATCGTCGAGCAGAAGAACCCCTCGCTGCCCGACGAACAGAAAAAAGCGATCGCCAAGGCCATCGGCATCGGGGCCGTGAAGTACAGCGATCTGTCGAAGGACCGCGTCAGCGACTACGTCTTCTCGTGGGACAAAATGCTGGCAATGGAGGGCAACACCGCCCCCTACTTGCAGTACGTCTACGCCCGCATCCGGTCGATCTTCCGCAAGGCCGGCGTAACCGCGGCGATTGACCCATCAACCATCCGGCTCGATAGCCCCTACGAGCAGGCGCTCGCCAAGCATCTCGCGCGCTTCGGCGAGACGGTGGAGGCCGTGGCGCGTGAATTGAAGCCGCACATGCTCTGCACCTACCTGTACGACCTCGCGTCGCGGTTCAGCAGCTTCTACGAGAACTGCCCCGTGCTGCAGAGCGACGACGCGACCAAGATGAGCCGGCTGGCGATCTGCGACCTTACCGCAAAGGTGATGGCGCGCGGGTTGGACCTGCTGGGCATCGAGCATCCGGAACAGATGTAGCGGGAATCGCGTCCGCTCCACCCGTGGCATGGGCGTCTCGCCCATGCACGCCAGCAGGGCCGGCGATGCTTTTTGCACCAAGACTTTATCGCTTGAAATGAACGCCACTCTCCGTCCTGCTCACGAGCACGGGTGAGACGCCCCTGCCACGGGAGGGAGAGCACAGAGCCACACGGTCCGTCATCGCTCGTCGTGCCCACCCACCTTCATCATCAAGAAGAACAATCCCAGCGCCACCAACGCCACCAGCGGGAAGCAGCACGTGCCGCCACTGAGCATGTCGATAAAGCGAGTGTCCTGCGTCGCGGTGTAATACAGAAACGCGACGGCCGGGATGATCCCCAGCGCGTGCGTGATGATCGCGACCCAGATCAGCACCTTCACCGGCTTTGGCGTCACTCGCCGCTGGGGCCAGGGCTCATAATCGAGCTTCGGCACCGGCGACCCATCCCCCTCGCGCGGCGGCGGGTCGGGCCGGTTGCCGTCCTGCGGCTTAAAAGTATTGAGTGGATCGACATCGGGCATAACAACTGCCCCTCATTCTGCCACAACCCCCTCTTCTGTAGGACAGGCATTCCTGCCTGTCTCTCCCCCCGTCTTCATCTCCCCCCGTATTCTGTGGCACGGGCATTCTTGCCGTGTCTCTTCTGTCTTTCGCTTCTAGCGGTGGGGCGGACATTCTTGAAGAGAACGCGAAGGCGCGATGGGTCGAAGGAAGCCGCGAAGAAAAGCGAGGGTGTTGCGCGATTTCCACCTCAACCGCGCAGCGCCGGCGTAGAGATGGACAGTGTGATCTTTGACAACCGAATAGCTGACACGCCGAATCTCGCTCGGGCCAACTCACTCACCCGATGTTGCACAATGGTGCAAAATGGTGCACGAAATCGCGTTTCCACTTACCCAAACCGCCGCCGCGACGTCTCGTTAGACTCTTCTTCGCGATCCCTTCGTGCCTTCGCGCCTTCGCGTCTCTTCCAGCTGCGTCGAAGGTCAGCCATGAACGCGCAACTAAAGTTTATGTCCCATCTTTAATTTCTTCGTCTCCAGGTACCGCCGATTGTGGTCGCCCGGCTCGATTTGAACGGGGACCTCTTCGACGACCTGCAGGCCGTAGCCGTCGATGCCGTAAATCTTCTTGGGGTTGTTGGTCATGATGCGCAGCTTCGACAGGCCAAGGTCGCGCAGGATCTGGCTGCCGATGCCGTAGTCGCGCTTGTCGATCGGCAGGCCGAGGCGCTCGTTGGCCTCGACGGTATCGAAGCCTTTATCCTGCAGCGCGTAGGCATGCAGTTTATTGGCCAGACCGATGCCGCGGCCCTCCTGGCGCAGGTAGATCAAGGCCCCTTTGCCGGCGGCCTCGATCATCTGCATGGCGGTCGACAGTTGCGGGCCACAGTCGCACCGGCCGGAGCCGAAGATGTCGCCGGTCAAACATTCGCTGTGGACGCGCACCAGCACGGGCTCGGGGTGTGCGATCGGCTGGCCGTGGGCGTCGTAGTCGCCGACGCCTCCCTTGCACAAAGCCAGGTGCGGCTGGGGGTCGATCATGCTTTGGTACGCGTGCAGTTGGAAGTCGCCCCACGGCGTGGGGAGCATGATCGATTCGATGCGCTTCACGAACTGCTCGCGCTTCATGCGGTAGCTGATGAGCTCCGCGACGGAACAGATCTTCAAATCGTGCTTGGCGCAGAACCCTTCCAGCTCCGGGCGGCGCATCATCTCGCCGTCGTCGCGCATGATCTCGCAGATGACGGCCGCCGGCTTCATGCCGGCCAAACGGGCAAGGTCGACGGAACCTTCGGTCTGCCCGGCCCGCACGAGCACGCCCCCATCGCGGGCACGCAGCGGGTTGATGTGCCCGGGCCGCAGCAAATCCTGTGGCTGGGCATCTTCGGCGATGGCAACCTGGATCGTCGTCGCGCGGTCGCGGGCGCTAACTCCGGTGGAAACGCCGAACTTCGGATGGGCGTCGACCGTGACGGTGAACGCCGTGCCGAGCTGGGCGGTATTCAGGTCGGTTTGCGGGTGCAGCAGCAGGTGGCTGCAGCGTTCTTCGGTCAGCGCCAGGCAGACGACGCCGCGGGCGTGCGTCACCATGAAGTTGACCGCCTCGGGCGTGCACTTCTCGGCGGCGTAGACGATGTCGCCCTCGTTCTCGCGATCCTCATCATCGACGAGCACGATCGGCTTGCCACGCTTCAGTTCTTCTAAGATCTCCGGGATGGGTGAGGACGGCATATGCGTATCTTAGCACGGCTGGAGGGGAAGAGGAGGGATCGGGGGGCTCTGTTCCCTCTCCCGGTACGCCGGGAAAGGTTAGGGTGAGGGTGATTCTGAGCGACGGAAATCGTCAGCCGTCGAAATCACCCTCACCTAGCCTCTCCCGGCGTACCGGGAGAGGGACCGGAGCCCATCACGCCGCCAGCGGCTTGAGCAGTCTTGGGTTGACGCCCATTTCGCACATCATGTGCAGGGCATCGCGGCCGTCGCCGTAGTAGTCGCCGATCGTGCCGATGCTCCGGAAGCCGAGCTTCTCGTAGAGCGCGACGGCGCCAGCGTTGGTGCGCTCGACCTCCAGGTAGACGCGGCCGACACCACGCTGGGCGAAGGTGACGAGCAAATCGGCCATCAGCTGCCGACCGACGCCGCGTCCACGCATCGCGGGGTCGACGACGAGGCTGTAGATCCGGCCCGTCAGGCCCTTCTTGTGATGACGCAGCAGGCCGACGGCTTCGCCGACCACTTGGCCGTCGTTCTCGGCGACAAGCACGACGGCGCTCGACCGGGCCGCCAGGTACTGCAGCCGACGGCGCGAGAGGCTGTAGGTGTCGAAGCAGCGCGACTCGAGGTTCGCGATGGCTTCCAGATCCGTCGGCTGCGCGACGCGGACGTGGATCGGCTGCTCGTCCGGCACGATGCTCATCGCCGGCGCGGCGGCCTGTTCTTCAACGGCTACCGCGGGCGTCGCGATCGCTTCGGGCGACCAGCCGGTCGTGCTCTGCACCGCGGCCTTGGGGCGCATCGCGTACTTGGGCAAAATCGTCACCGGGCGGTAGCTGTTCTTCGTCCAGGCGAGCGATTCCAGGCCCCAGTCGTCGCCGGCATTCACCAGCGGTCGGTGGGCCCAATGCAGACGGCAGAACTCGCTGAAGATGAACTGCGACAGGCCCTTGATCTCCAGGTCGGTCTTCTCGATCACGATGCTGCTCTGGTCGCCGCCCAGCAGTTCGCCGAACGTGAAGCCCTTGACGCTTTCGACGCCCGTCTCGTCGGCCACCCAGACGAGCATGCCACCGAGGCCAAGCTCCTTGGCGTGACAGAGCGCGACCTCGGTTGCCAACGCCTCTTTATGTCGTTTGACCGCCGCCGTGCCGGACGACGTGTCGCCGGCGTGCTTCGTATCTTGCCGATCGCGCCACGCGTGCAGCAGGCGCAGGCAGTCGTTCAGGTGTCGGTTGGCGTCGTACGTTTCCACGCGGGCGACGTAGTTGCGCGAGAAGCGGTTCTTCTCCTGCCGTTTGCTTTTCAGGTCGCCACCGGCAAGGTCGATCATGCGGGTGACGTCGTAGACGTAGTCGCCGCCCATCGGTTGGACGTCGAAGTTGCTGCGGTCGAAGCGGCTGAGCATCCACTCGCTGACGTACTCGACGCGCGTGCGGTCGGGCACGTCGTGGTCGGCGTTGTAGGCGTCCATCAGCTGGCGCGCTTCAGATAGCGCGGCGTCGCCACCGGTGTCGCCCATCGGTGGCAACAGCAGCGTGAGGTCGCCGCTACCGTTGGCGAAGATGCACAGGTGGTTGCGGATGATCCGCCACCCGAGGCGCAGGCTGTTGCGCCAGGTGAAGACCTGCGAGAAGGTGTAGTCCGACAGCGGTTGCGCGACCGCGTCGAAGTACGGTGCCATCACGGCGCGATCGGACAGGTTAACCGGCGCTAAGCCGGCTGCGGCCAAGGTATCGGTGGCCATAGAATTGACGGTTACCTCGAGCATGGCCGGCGGGCGCTGTCTGGCGATCGCTCCCAAGCGACACACCGCGACCCAGTCGGACCTTGATAGGAGTATCGACGGATTATCGTAGTAAATTCACTGGGTTGACGCCGAAAGGGGTTGACAGGGTTATCGGACGGGATGATCGCGGCCCTGCTCCGGTCCAACTCCCATGTACTCATGGGAGAGGCTAGGTGAGGGTGATTTCGTTCTACCAGACCCGTCAGCAGCTCGAAATCACCCTCACCTAGGCTCTCCCGGCGCATGCGGGAGAGGGACCGGGCGGCCGCGCTTGCTCCGCCATCACGTTGTGGGAGAATCGCCCCATGGTCGCGCCGCTCACCATCGGCAAGCTGAAGCTCGCCACGAATCTGTTGCTCGCCCCGATCGCCGGTTACTGCGATTTGGGCTTTCGCCTGGTCGCGCGGTCGTGTGGCGGCGTGGGGATGGCCAGCACCGACTTGCTCTGCCCCGAAGGCGTGCTACGCGAAAACTACAAGTCGATGGTCCTGGCGGCCACCAACGAGCATGACTCGCCGATCTGCATGCAGTTGTACGGCTCGTCGGCCGACCGATTGTGCGACGCGGCCCGCTGGGCCGAGGACCGCGGGGCCCACGTCATCGACATCAACATGGGCTGCCCGGTCGACAAGATCACCAAGCGTGACGGCGGCAGCAAGCTGCTGTGCGACGTCGACAACACGCTGTGCATGGTTGAAAAAATCGTCGCCGTCCTGCGCCACACGCCGCTGACCGCCAAGCTGCGATTAGGCTGGGACGACACGTGCATCGTCGCGCCCAAGCTAGCCGCCAAGTTGGAGGAAGCGGGCATTGCACTCGTGACCATCCATGGGCGCACCACCGAGATGCGCTTCGGTGGCCAGTGCCGCCTCGACGGCATCGCTGCGGTCGTGGCAGCGGTGAAGAAGATCCCCGTCGTCGGTAACGGGGACGTCACCAGTCCGCAGGTGGCCAAGCACATGATGGACTACACGGGCTGCGCCGGAGTGATGATCGGCCGGGCGGCGCTCAGCCAGCCTTGGATCTTCCGCGACACCTGGAGCTACCTGACGACCGGCGTCATCCCCGAGCCGCTCACGATCCAGCACAAGGCCCAACTGATGCGCGACCACTTCCGCGTCTACATGGACCACCGCAGCGAACGGGCGGCCGTCGTCGAGTTCCGCAAGCGCGTCAGCTGGTACGCCAAGCAGATGCACCCCTGCTGGCCGTTGAAGGACGAGATGCGCACGATCGACAGCGCGAGCGACTTCGAGCGGGTGATCTCCCGTTTCCTGGAATGGCGAGAGATGTACGACCGCGAGACCGAGGCCGAGCGCATCCACCGCCGGGCCTACGAGCGGCAGGCGTGCACGTAAGGCGAAGCGGTCCGTGAAAGTGTTACTTTGGATTTCGCTCCGCGACCCGTGGGGTAGTGTTGACCGGATCTGAGTGAGTGGTCCAGACGCCCCAGTTGTCATCCCGAGCGGAGCCTCAGGCGACGGGAGGGATCTCGAATGCCGAGCGATTCACGCCAGTGGGAGATTCTTCAGGTCGCCAGGGCTCCCATCGGGATGACAACCTGAGCTTACGGGATATGAACCGCTAGCTGCGATCAGTCGGAGGGTGCTTAGTCCACCCCCGCCACCTTCAGCAGGTCGGCCAGCCCCGCGAGGTTGATCGTCATGTTCTCGTGGTTCTGATGCGGGTCGATCGGCTCCGGTGGGCGTTCGCCCTCGGCCAGCAGGTAGTGGTATTCTAGGCCGACCTGGTTGCACAGCGTCCAGTACATCACGTTGACGGCCACGGGCGACAGGAACTCGATCACCTTCGTGCCCGGCTTGCAGAAGACGATGTTCGTCAGCCCCGCACCGTGCGGCACCACGACCACGTCGGCGTTGGCCATCAGCTTGATCTGCTCCATCAGGGGCAGGTCCTCCAGCGTGATGCTCTTGAACCCATGCCGGCCGAGCAGTTCGACGACCGCGGCCTCGTTGGTCACCTTGCGGTGCGTCACCTGACCACGGTTGAAGTACAGGCGCTTGGGGCTGTCGGGCACGTCGGCCGACACCTTCGGCAAAAAGGTGTTGCGCAGGAAGTCGCACGCGTAAGCGGGAATGTGACCGGTGTCGCCCACGAGCGACGGCACGATCAGCTGCTCGGCGCGGATGTGCGGGTTCCAGTGGCTCTCCAGCACCTTCTCGCGCGGAATGCCGAGGATGTTCAGCGTCTCGATGTGGAAGCGCGACACGTAGTTGTTGACCAGGTACCGGTCGACCGAGTCGCCGGTAAAGCCGGCCTCCGTCAGCAATTGCAGCCGGGGCAGCACGTCGAACATCCAGTGGTAGTACCCGCGCCCGTGCAACGCCGAAAGCACCGCGACGTTCCCCTTTACCTTGCGCAGGGGCGGCAGCAGTTTCTTCGTGAAGATCGGGTGCTTGTCGGTGTCGGCGAACTGACCGCCAGCGGTGGTGCGCGAGACGTCCGCGAGCAGCTGGTCGTCGGGCGTGATGACGTTCCCCTCGCCGTACACGCGCCCGTCCTCGATCAAGGCGACGAAGCGTGCGGGCAGCGTGCGCGTCCGGTGAACCCGGAACTTCCAGTGCACCTCGGGGTCGATCGTCTTCGGGGGCGTGCGCTCGACGGTGACCGGGTCGTGCAGTGGCAGGTACGTGTACCGTCGCTCCCCCTCCGGTGAAGCGGCGTTGACCGCGGCCACCCAATCGGCGGTCGTCTCGGCGAAACTCTGCGGGGGTGGCAGCACCTCTTCTCGGCTCAGCAGGCTTCGGGTCCGCGTCGTCGCCTTGGCCGAAAACTGCCAGACCGGCATCAGCGCGTTGCGCAACCGACGGTTGCGCTTGACCAGCGCGTACAGTCGAGGGGTAATGCGTTCAAACAGGCCCATGATGATCATCGTTCCGTAAGCAGTGGTCCCCACGGCACGTCTACCACACCTTACGGAGGCGGGGAAGCAGCAGCGTCAAACAAGTCTCACGCGCTGCCGCGCAACGTCTGGCCAACTATCGCCGTCGACTGCCGGTCCAACCCCGCCATTTCCAGGACGTCGCTCAGGTCCGTCAAGCTGATGCGCAGGTCGTCGTTGTTATTATATGGATTTACGAACTCCGGTGCGCGGGCGCCGTCGGACAAGACGTAATAATAGTCGAGCCCCACCTGATTGCTGATCGTCCAGTACATCACGTTGACCGCGTTCGGCGACAGCAGTTCGATGATCTTCGTCCCCGGCTTGCAGAAGACGATATTCGTCAGGCCAGCGCCGTGGGGCACCACGACCACCTCGGCGCCCGCCAGCAACGCGATCTGCTCCGTCAGCGGCAGGTTCTCGAGCGTGATGCTTTCGAAGCCATGTCGCCCGAGCAGGTCGATGACCTCAGTCTCGTTCGTCACCCGCCGATGCGTGACCTGCGTACGGTTAAAATAGAGCCGCTTGGGCCGCGCGGCACCGTCGATCGGCACCTTGGGAAGGAACGTGTCACGCAGGAATTCGCACGCGTACACCGGCACGTACCCCGTGTCGCCGACGAGCGAGGGCACGATCAGCTGGTCCGCCTTAACGTGCGGGTTCCAGTGGCTTTCCATGATCTTGCCCCGCGGAATGCCGAGGATGCTCAGCGTCTCGATGTGGAAGCGCGACACGTAGTTGTTGACGAGGAACCGGTCGATCGAATCCAGCGAAATGCCGGCCTCGCGCAGCAGATGAAGGCGCGGTAACACGTCGAACATCCAATGGTAATACCCCCGACCACTGGTCGCCGAGAGGACCGCGACCCGCCCATCTACCTTGTGAAGCGGCGGCAACCTGCGGTTCTTGAAGACGGCGTGATCGCTCGCGTCCTTGCTGTACTCACCGGCCACGATCATCCAGGAGACGTCGGCGAGCAATTGATCGTCGGGCGTGATGACCGCGCCCTCGTTATAGGCCCGGCCCTGCTCGATCGTCGCCACGAAGGTCGCCGGTTGGGTCGTCACCTCACCGGCGCGGAATCGCCAGTGGACGGTCTTCTCGATCGTCTTCGGCAGCGCCCGCCGGATCTCGGTCGCGGGGTGAAGCAGTTGGAACGAATGACGCGCCGCGGGATCGCGCGCCAGGGCGGATTGAACCCACTGCTCGGTCGAGGTGCAGATGCCGGTCGGTGCCGGCAGTTCCACGTCACGATTGAGGATGCTTCGCCCTTTGACGAAGGCCCTCGCCATCAACTGCCAGAGGGGCATCACGGCATTGCGCAGCTGTCGATTCCGCTTGACCAGGCTGTAGAGTTTTGGACTAAGTTGATCGAATAAGCCCATGATGTAATTCTTCGAATGTTTCAGGACCGCCTGACCACATTTCGATCATGCATTTGCAGTCAGGCATTTGTCCTGTTGGGCTCAAACTGATCACGATGTCATGGTATCGGCAACTAAATCTCTATTGCAGTGCTCCACTTCAGTTTGCCTATTCGTCCGTCTTTTCCAGTTACCATTTCCTCACAGGCGTTTCAACACATCGCGTGCGACCGGCACTCATTTATTGCGCTAACGTGACACGTCAAGCCCGGCCTCTTCCCAACCACTGAAGCCGCCCTGCATGGACAGGACGTTCGTGTAACCCATGCGCGCCAGGTTCATCGCCGCCATCGCGGATCGGTATCCACCGCCGCAGTACAGCACGATCGGGTCGCGCTCGTCGGGGACGGCCTTCTCGATGTCGCGTTCCAGAATGCCGCGCCCCAGGTGCCTTGCCTGCGGCAGGTGACCGACGGCCCACTCGTGGTCCTCGCGAACGTCGATCAGGTGGAACCGATCGCCGGTGTCCAGCATTCGCTTTACCTCGGTCGGTGATACCTCGCGTACGCTCTGCTTTGCCTCCTCGGCAAGCTTGAGAAACCGGGGGGAGTGCGACTTGGCCATGGCGGTCTCCGTGTTCAGTAGCAACAGCGTACCGCAGGATGGCCCGGCGGCAAGCCGTTGACGCCGTCCACGGAGGGCTCTGACACAGGTGCGGGTGGAAATGTCCGGATTATGCCACATTCTCCCGTAAGCGACGCAATTGGACCCGCTGAAGGGTGGCCAGCAGCTTATCCATGGCAGTGTTGATCCGGCGGACCTGCGTTTCGGACAGCGCCTCGCGAAAGGCCAACCCGATGCGCAACTGACCATCGTCGCGCGGCACGACGGACGCGACGCGTCCTTCCAGCATAATCGTCGTATGTGCGGTGTCCAGCGGTACTTCTAGTCGCCAGCGGTCGCCGAGGGCGGGTGGGGTCGGCGAATTGATCGATACGGGCAGGACAGGGCCACTGACCGGCACGACCACACCGGCGCCGTACCGGCCGAGGTCGATCGTCGACATCACGATGCGCCGGCTGGGCAGGGGACGGTCGATCAGGCGCTCGTGCGGGTCCATCCGCCACGCCTTCATCGTGAGCCCGTCGGCCGGCACGCGGAAGGTTCGCCGGCGGTTCACCGACGCGCCGGTCGCCGCCGGCGCCGCGTCGGGTTGGGTGGTGATCGCAGCATCCATCAAAGGGCGTCATCGGCGTTTCCGCAGACGAAGTTGAGGTGATTCGGGCAGCAAATGCATATTTTTTGCGTTAAGATGGGTCCCGATGGCGCTCGATTTAGAGACGCGGCTCGGAGGCTGGACGGACATTGCCACGTACCCACCGGGCGCGACTTTCGGCCCACGGGTGATGCGCGAATACGAACTGGTCTGGATGATCGAGGGGGACGCCCAGTATTTTCACGACGACCACGAGGTGGCCGCGCCACAGGGGAGCGTCGTCTTGTGCCGCCCGGGGATTACCGACTCGTTCCGTTGGGACCCTGCCCGCCGAACGCGTCACGCGTACGTGCACTTTCACGTCGACCGGTACCCGCCGGCTTGGCCGTCCCCCGCCCAATGGCCGGTCGTGCGTGCCTTCACCGACGCGCATATCGTGCCCCCTATGTTCCGCCACCTGCTGGCGTGGCACGAGCGTGGCGATCCCACGCTGGTCCAGCTGACGCTGAACCACCTGCTGGCCACGTTCGTTACCGGCGAGGCGACCACCGCTGACGTTCCGCACGACGCCCTGCCCGACCCGGTCGAGCGTGCGATGACGTTCCTGTACACCGCCCTCGATCGTAACCTGGCCGCGCCAATTGAGTTCGACGCATTGGTGGAGGCCAGCTGCGTCACCGGGCCGCACCTCTGCCGACTGTTCAAGAGCGCTACCGGTCACTCCCCCGCCGAGACGGTTCGTCTGGCTAGACTGGATCGCTCGCTGGAACTGGTGGTTCGCAGCAACTTCTCGGTCAAGCAGATCGCCGCCACGTGCGGATTTGCCACACCGTTCCACTTCACGCGACTGTTCACCCGCGCATTCGGCGCGGCCCCGGCGGTGCTGCGCAAGCGCATCGAGGCCGGGCAGTCGCCACCCCTGAGCCGTCTGCTGAAGTATTGGAATGGCACGCATCGGGTCAGCGGCGAAACGCCGAAAAATCAATAGCAGCCATGACTCGGGTAAAGCCGACCATGGCCCTGGTTGCCGGAATGGGCAATATTCTTGGCGTTACAACTCTTCACCACCACAGGAGCGAAGAAATGGTCGCCACCGCACCCATCAACAACGTGCAGCTGGATCGTTATCAGGTTTCGATTGCCCAGTACATCAACTTCCGCCGCGACGGGTTCCTGATCGTGCGCGACCTCGTGTCGCCGGCTGAGATTGCCGAACTGCGGCAGCACACCGAGGACCTGATGCAGGGCCGCCTGCCCGAGCAGCAGGTGACTGCGCGGCACCTCGACAGCAGTAGCGGCACCGTGACCGTCAACGACTTCGGCGCCCCGCCGGCCCACTTGTCGCCGGCGGAAAAGGCCAACTTCTTCCTGCGCATCCACATGTTGCACCGCCAGCTCGAACTGCACGAGCGGTTCATGCTGCACCCGCGCGTGCTCGACGTGCTGGAGGTGCTGATCGGGCCCGATCTGCTGGCGCTGCAGACGATGCTCTTCCTGAAGCCCGCGGGCTCGGCCGGGCAGGGGTGGCACCAGGACAGCTACTACATCCCCACGCACCCCGACACGCTCTGCGGCGCGTGGATTGCGATCGACGACTGCGACGAGCGCAACGGCGCGATGTGGTTCGCCAAGGGCAGCGGCAACGAGCCGGTCTACCCGCCCTGCCCGGAGGTGGGTTACGGGTTTGGTGAGAAGCTGCTCAGCGACATCCGCTACATCAATGGCGCGTCGAACACCGACGACACGAAGAACGCCCTGTCCCCGATCGCCGACCGGTACGACCAAGTGCTGGCGCCGATGAAGGCGGGAGACGTGGCGTTCTTCAACGGGCACGTGCTGCACCGCAGCAAGCAGAACTGGTCGACCGACCGATTCCGCCGAAGCTTTGTCAGTCACTATTGCAACGCGCGCAGCTTCACGTATTGGGGGTCGGACGAGTCGCAGCCGAACAAGGGTAAGGACCCGGTCACCGGTGGCGTCAACGCCAGCCATATCCTGGCTCGCGGCAACACGCACCTGCCGTTCGCGGTGCCGAAGTTCGGCACCCCGTGCGCCGCGCTGCAACCTGCCGACGAACGCAGCCGCGCCAGTGAGTTCGCCGCCCGCACGATCGCCAGCATGAACAACGGCCTGATGGGCTGCGCGATCGCCGACCCGACCGTGGAACACGACCATCACGATGACGATGACGCAGATGCCAAAGCGCCATCCATGGGTGGGACGATGGGTGGTGGCATGGGTGGGACGATGGGCGGTGGCATGGGTGGCGGCATGGGAATGGGCGGGGTGAAGTAGGGTCGAGGCCCTCTCCGGATGCCATTCATATAGTCACGGGCTTGCCCGTGGTCTTGCGCGGGTCAGTAGAAGGACACCGGAAAGCCCGTAGCTAAATCTAGGACGCTACAGGTAAGCGTGACGCGTCCCTAAAGGCTAGAGCGTGTTAGGCACTTTCGGGGTCAGTAACGCAGGCGTGACGACGCTGGGTGCCACGGTTTGGTACTCCAAGCCGTGTCTGCGTGTACCGGCACGGCTTGGAGTACCAAACCGTGGCACCCAAGCCAGTTTTGAGTTGGAAAGTGCATAACGCGCTCTAGCGAACAACACCTTGTCGCCTCGCGATCGGTTGCCATCCCGAAGGGAGCCTAAGGCGACCTGAGGGATCTCGAGCCACGGACGGTTCTCGGCCTTGGGAGATGGGTCAGGTCGGCGA
This sequence comes from Tepidisphaeraceae bacterium, assembly GCA_035998445.1. Classification (NCBI taxonomy): domain Bacteria; kingdom Pseudomonadati; phylum Planctomycetota; class Phycisphaerae; order Tepidisphaerales; family Tepidisphaeraceae; species Tepidisphaeraceae bacterium. The sequence goes on from DASYHQ010000035.1 coordinate 36,587, forward strand.
GCCTCCCATCGGGATGACACGTCCGTGACCAATGCAGGGGTTTTGTCTGCTAGCCTTAAAGCTTCCGCGCGTCGTACGCCCAGTGCATTAGCGCCTGCCGTTGGCGCGGGCGACAGTTCACGTCGCCGGGCTGGCAGTGGTGGCGCAGTTGCGCGATGTGCCGTCGCACCGCCCGCCAGCGGGCGATCTGTCGGTCGTCGTCACCGCTGCGCCGGCCCATGTAGTAACGGCAATACCACTGAAACCACCCGCGTGGGTCGTCCTTGTGGATCCACCCCTTCTCCTGCCACACCGCCAGCGGTTGCGACGCGTGCACGCCGAAGCAGTTGAGCGTCGGGTCGCGCCGTTCGGGCGACAGCTTTGCCTTGGCAAACCAATCCGCCGGAAACTCGGCCGTGCAGTCGGTCATGTACTTTCCACCGAACACGCCCAGTTCCAGCATCTGCTTCGGCGACAGGTCCGGCCGAAAGTCCTCACGGAAGTTCTTCCCCGGCGGTTCGGTGCGTTGGTAGACGTAGCCCTGCTGCATGCGATCGTTGACGGTGACCTGCTGGGGCTTCATAGAACCTCGTTCTCTTGCGTGACGATGACGAGAGCCGTGCGCCACCGGCATGGTCGCTTTAGCGACCCGGTGCCACGAACGCGCCGGTGTCACGGATGTGCAGGATACCGGTGAACGCGTCGTCGCGTCCGAAATCGATCGGCCCCGCCCAGGAGCCGCTCTCACCGGTGGCGGCGCGATGCTGGGAGAAGTTGAACCGCAGCAGAACCGGTCGCCCCTTGGCGGGGTCGCCGATCGCTTTCCACGGCACGGTGATCTCGCCGCGCCAGACCTGCCCACCATCCACGGTCGCGGCGTACCGGACGGCGGCGCCCTCCAGGGGTGCCCAGGGGTCGGCGTTCGTGCGGGCATCGAGCTTGCGCTCGACCCACACGCTCGTGGGCTTCAGCGTCACGTTCAACGTCGGCCCGACCGAATTGTCGGCGTAAACGGGCTGCATCAGCACCTCGCAGACGTCCTCGCCCCAGGCGCGCCGCAGGTCGTACTCGATGAAGTTCCGCGACACCCGTCCGCCGGCGCTGCTGAGGCCCTCGACGCGAAACGCGACGTTCACCGCATCGTCGGCCCAGTTGGCGTACAAATTGACCGGCGTCGACATCCGCTCCAGCGCCCCCTGCTGCACCGTCGGACGGCTGAGCATCTTCACCAGCGCGCCGGAGCCGATCGCGTCCACCTCGCGCCAGTCGCCGAGCGAACCGTCGACCGTCAACGGCTCGTCGCGCCGGTCGAGCGCCGCGGCCGGCACCACAACTTGTAGTTTGGTCTCCCGCCGGGTGAAGCCGTGCGTGAACGTGATCTCCAGCGGCTCGCGCGTCTCGGCGCCCAGTTCGCCGAGGTTCACCCGCGCGTCCATCGACACCCGGCGAACGCGGTAGCCGTCCAGCGCCCGTACCACCGTGGGCTGCCCGGGGACGCGCCAACCCGCGCCGATGCCCGTCCACTGCAGCGTGTGCGTCGTGGGGTCGGTGGCGGCGGTGTTGTAGATGTCGATGCCGCAGCGCAGGTCGATCCAGTTGCTGATGCCCCGCCCGGGCATCAGCGGGTCGATCAACCACTGCGACGACCGCGCCACCAGCACCGGCCGTTGCTGGGGATCGGTCCAGCGGCGCGTCTCCAGTTCCAACTGGTGCTGCACCGCCAAATCGGGCAACTGTCCCGGTGGCCGCAGCAGAATCGACCGGGCGACCAGTTGCAGCGCCCCGTCCCACGCCGCGGCGTCGGTGGTGCCGGTCAACAGGCCGTAGACGGGGTCAGGGTTCTGGTTCGGTTGCACCTCGACCGGCTTGGCGAGCAGCTCGGCCAGCAGCCGGGTGTTGGTCGTCTCGCCCCGCTGCGATGCAAGGTACAGGTACTCGTAGTCCTGCTCGGCCCGGCGAAGCCACTTCAAGTGCACGGTGGGAACCGGGTCGTTCTGCCCGAACCAATGCCCGGGATAAAACCACACGAGGTTCGCCGGGTCGGCCGACCGTTGCGGCACCATTTGCGACGGGAGCGGATCGTTCCAGATAATGGTCCCGGCGTCGCGCAGGAAAGCCAGCCACGCCCAGAGGCGCACGTCGTGCTCGCCGCCGGCCGCCCCGGTGGCCGGGACCACCTCGCGCACGTCCGTGCGCATCCACCGCCTGGGGTGGCCGGCGGCCCGTGGCCAGTTTTGAATCGGTGGAGCGGAAATCAACCCCGGCGCTGCGATCACCAACCGGTCGGCCGCCTCGGGGGGCACGAGGCGGTTCGACGTCGACGGCCCGGCGAACTGCACCTGGTCGCCGTTCAACGGCACCACCACGCGCAACCGCGGATGCCCCGCCAGCGCCGCGGCGGCCTCGGTCGACAGGCGGATGCTGCTGACCGCGTTGGCACGGCCCGTCGCGCCGGTCGCGTCGCCGCTGGACAGCAGGATGGCCGAGCGATCGAGCCAGTCCAGTTGGTCGAAGTGCGACGCCGCAAGCCCCCAATACTCCCGCTGGCTCGCCGGGTCGAACTCGTCGATCTGGTCCGGCGACGGCAGCGCCCAGAAGCCCAGGGGAATGCGGTCGTTGAACTGGTCGCCGCTCAGCCAGGGACGCACGATCGAATCGTAATCGTTCCAATCGATGCTCGGCGGCTCGCCCGATGGCCACTTCACGGTCGGCTGCAACTGAGGCACGAAGAGGCTCGTGCGATGCGACTGCGCCAGCGTCATCAACCGATCGAGCACGCGCACCGCATCGCTGAAACGCGGGTTGGTGCGATTGACGAGGCGAGGCGAAACGCCTTGGAACGCCCCGTTGTAATGCTGCGCCAGATCGTCCCAATCCAGCTTGGCCGCCAGCGTGAGATGGCGGTCGTCGGGCAGGACGAAGTCGTGCACGTCGATCGACAGGGGCAGCTGCGCCACCGGCTTCCCACCGGGCTTGCGAAGCAGTTCGATCGATAGCTCGTACCGCCCCGCCGGCGTCTCTGCGGGCACGAGTAGGTCGATCCACAGGTCCACCGGCCGCGATCCATCGGCGGTGCGCGCCGGGCCACCGGGTGGCGCATTGGGGTCGCGCAGGGTCGACAGGTCAAACTCACCGTTGCGGTCGCGCGCGACCGGCAGCAGCGCCCGTGGCGCGGTGCGCGAGGCTGCGGGCCTGCCGGCTTGCCGCACGAAGGCGGCGCCGGACTGGTCGACCGGCATTGCGATCAACTGCATGACCGCCAGCGTCGGCTTCAATTGCGGCGCCGCCGAGATGCTGTTGGCGTTGCGCAAACGCAACCGCGCGCCGCGGCCACCCTGCCAGTTGGGAATGCGGATGGTCGTTGATAGCCATTCGTTGCGCGCCCCCACCAGCGCGATCGGTCCCGGGCGCTCGGCCGGCCCCGCGGTGTCGTGCAAATCGGTTGCGATCAGCCCGCCGTCGCCAGCCCGGCCCGACCATCCGTTGGACCGCGATCCACCGCTGCACCCCATGGGAAGCACCGCGATCAGGCCAACGAGCAATAACACCGCGCGCGCGACGGCCAGGTAAAAGGGCGACATCATGCCTGATGCGTCCTCTCTCGTCGCGCCGTTGCACAGTCGTTACGCATGGGGGTCAGAGATTGCCACATCTTTCGCCAACCGGGCAAGCGTCCATCTTCGATCGCGCGATGGCGACGCCGACGGACCAATAATGCATGAACACCGAAAAAGTCGCGATTTCCCGAAGGAAACGTCGATTTTAGAGCAGATGGAGAGCGTACACCAGCAGATTTATTTTCGTCTGCGGCGCGTGGCACGACCTTTGTTCTAGTGCTTTTCGAAGGGACGGACAAGGATGACGACAATAACGAGCGACGGCCGGATCGAATTCCGGTTCTACCGGCCGGGCGTTCGGGAAGTTCGCATCATGGGTGACTTCAACGCACCGCGACCGGTCGATCCGATCGCGATGCGGCACGAGGGCAACGGTTGGTGGTCGGCGGTGGCGACAATCGCCGCGGGTGATTACCGCTTCCGATACCTTGCCGACGGGCAGGCCTTCGTTGATTACGCCGCCACCGGGGTCGAGCAGACGAAAATGGGCTGGAACAGCATTTTGACCGTTCCCAAACTGGAGCCGACTCACCAAAACATAAAGGCGAAGCAGGTCGCCTGACTGCGGGTGTGACAGATCGCACCCCCGCGACAGACGACCGCTTCGCGACAAGCCTCGTTTCCTCCTCCGCCAGGCCGCACGGACTCTAACCCTCCACCGTGCGGCCTTTTTCATGCGCGTGTGGTTTTGGTTCCGCCGCTCATCTGTGGGATGAAGAGGTTGAACCGCGGAGACGCGGAGATAGAAGGAGATCATTTGTGACGTGGTAGTCTTCCGGTCCCTCTCCCATGTACTCATGGGAGAGGTTAGGTGAGGGTGATTTCTAGTTGCCCCACACGTCACGATTGAGAGTTGCCCACGAATGGGCACGAATGAACACGAATAAGAGCTAAGCAATCTTGCGTCTTCCCATTCGTGGTGATTCGTGCCCATTCGTGGGCGGTCTGCCGATCGAAATCACCCTCACCTAGCCTCTCCCGGAGTACCGGGAGAGGGACCGGACGATCCCCTTTACTGCATCTTCTCCCTCTATCTCCGCGTCCTCCGCGTCTCCGCGGTTCATCTTCTATGCCCCTGACCGCGCCAGTGCGTGCGAGCGCGCCCCGCAGCGGCTAAACTTCGGCTGAATGCCCAAACGCGATCAACCGCGCGATTTTCGTCATGTGCCGGTCCTGGCCGACGCCGTATTACGCACGCTCGCACTGCGGCCCGGGAACGTCGTCGTCGATTGCACACTGGGTCTTGGCGGGCACTCGCGGTTGATGTTGGAGCGGGTGAAGCCGGACGGCCGGTTGATCGCGACGGATTTCGATCCGAGAAACATCGAGTTCGCTCGCCAGCATCTGTCGTTCGTGCGCAACGGGCAGTTCTCAGTCCACAACACGAACTTCGCTGCGCTGCCCAGTGTGCTGGCGAGCGAGGGCGTGGAGAAAATCGACGCGCTTCTGGCCGACCTGGGCGTCGCCAGCCCGCAGATCGACGACCCCGCCCGCGGGTTTTCGTATCGCAGGCCGGGGCCGCTCGACATGCGCATGGACCCATCGCGCAAGGAGTCGGCCGCCCAGCTTTTAGCCCGCATGACCGAAAAGGAACTGCGCGACGCGTTGCTGGAATATGGCGACGAGGACGACGCCGACAAGATCGCCCCGCTGATCGTCGCCCGCAGGCAGGTCAAACCGATCGAGACGACCGAGGACCTGACCGCCATCGTTTGCGAGGCCCGCGACTTCACGCTGCAGCGCGCCGCCGGCGCCAAGTTGCACCCGGCCGCCCGCACGTTTCAGGCGCTGCGCATGCTGGTGAACCGCGAGGTGCCCAACCTCGACCGCCTGCTGGCGGTCATCCCGCAGATCCTGAAGCCCGGCGGGCGCGTCGCGATCATCTCGTTCCACTCCGGCGAGGACCGCCGGGTGAAGAAAGCCTTCCGCGACATGCTGCGCGACGAGAGTTTCGAGGAAGCCCCTTCCGACCCCATCATCGCCACCGAAGCCGAACTGCGCGACAACCCCCGCAGCCGCAGCGCAAAGCTGCGCTGGGCCGTGCGGGCGTAGATTGCGTCGGACGACGTCGCTCCGGTCCTATCACTTAGCGCCAGCCTAAAAGCTCGTCATCCTGAGGTACTCCGAAGGATCTCCCCCCGTTATTCGAATGTGGGACGGAAGAGATCCTTCGGAGGGCCTCAGAGGGTATCGAAGAACGACGCTGCGTCCGCTCCGAACGTGGCATGGGCGTCTCGCCCATGCGTGTGTCAGGGCCGGAAGACTCGATTTAGAGCCGCGGCTTGGTCGGCGCATTCGCCAGCAAATCGCCTTTCCCGTTCCAGTCCACAGGCATGGGCTCTGGCGCCCATGCCACGTGAAAGGCAAACGCGATCGCGTTCGTCAGCACCCTCACAGGATGACGGGATTCGCCATTGGTCACTCAGATCGCCCCCACCCAACCTCCCCCGGGAATACCGGGAGAGGAGCCGGAGTCCCACCCCTCCCCCCTTCCCGCGCTTTCCCCCGATCCTCGTATTACAATTCGCCCCATGGCCAACCGATGGCAATATCCACGCTGGCGGCGGATGACGATGCAGGGGGCGATGTGGGCGGTGTTTGCCGCGTCACTGGGGGCGGCGGCGTTTCTGTCGAATCGGCCGATGCAGCTCATGCAGCTGGCCGACGACGATTCCACGCCGATCAAAGATTACCGCCTGCCGCGCGGGTGGGCCCCCGTGGACGACCCGGCCGACGATGCGTCGGTCATCATTCGCGCGCTCGAGCCGGCCGACGATACCTCCGGGCGCAGCATCAGCATCCACGTGCTGCCGATCGACCGCTCCCTCACGCCCGCGCAATTCCTGGCCCGCAATCGCCTGCCGACCGGGCTCGTCGCGCTGCAGAATGGCCGCAGCCAGCCGATGCCCACAGAGGAAATCAAGATGGTCGGTCAGACCGGCCTCATCACGGGTGGCGCGCGGCGGCGGCGTACGGTGGACGAGGAAATGCTCGGCCGGATCATGACCACGCAGGCCTACTTCGCCACTGCCATCTTGCCGCAACGGCTGGCGGTGATGGTCTCGCTGCAGGGCACCGGGCAGCCCATGCCCGACGACCTCGACATCCTGCGCCGCGTGGCCCAGTCGATCGAGCTGAAGGAGTCGTTTACCGCGTCGTCGACAATCGTCCCGCCCGCGCCGGAGATCGCCGAATCGGTCACGCTCACCGGCGGCACGCGCATCACGCTGCCCGCGGGGTTCGTCGGGGTCGACGAGCGCGACGCGAACAAGACCGCCCGCGCGTTCGTCAGTGGCCCGTCGGCGGTGCTGGAACTGGTGCCCTGCACGATCGCGCCCAGCGACACGAACGCCGACAAGATCGTGCTGGCCGAGCTGCACGATTCGTCGTTCCACGGTGGCACGTTCAAGCCGCTATCCAACACCACGCCCGGCGTGCGGCAATGGCAGATCCTGCCGGCCGCCGGCACCGCCAACCCGGCCCAGGCAATCGCCTACCTCGCGGCCGACCCCACGGGCGCCGCGGTGCTGGCCGTCATTCGCGGTGACCTGCCGCGCGACACCTCCGCCGACGCGGCGTGGCGGGCGATCGTGGCCGGCCTTACCTTCGGCCAGCCGCGCGATGTCGCGACGCTGACGGCCGCGGGTGAGCGGGTCGCCGATCGCGTGAAGAAACAACTGGCGCGGGCACCCGGGAACGCCGGTGGCCAGGAATCGTGGTGGCTCTGGTTTCGCGACGGTGACGATCCGCTGATCGGCTGGTCGTCGGCCGAGACCGGCATCGGTGGCAACCCGCTCGCCGGCCTGCGGCAAACGCGCTGGCGCAACGGTGACCTCGTCGGCCAGTCCCAGGACCGCTGGGAACGCAACGCCGGCGCGACCGCCTATTCCCGCCAAACGACGACCGACGTGGACGACCGCGCCAACGACACCACCGCCGCCAGTTCCAACGACGCCACCGGCCCGCGGCAACAGGTGCGGCTGGTGGGTGGTCGGCTGAGCATCAGCTGGACCGTGCCCACGGGCAGCGTGAAGGTCGACGACCGCGTCGCGCCCGCCAACTTCCTGCCCGGCCCGGTGCTGGAGGGGATGATGAACCGGCTCGGCGACGAACCGATCCTGATTCGCACCGACTACTTCCCCGGCCACGAGCCCTCGGTCAAAGGCGGCCTGCTCAGCGTGCTAATCGAGCCCAGCGTCGAGTTCCCCCGCCAGGCCGACGACCACTCCGGCCCCCTCCGCTGCGTGACGGCCAGCGTCAACGGCAGCGGCCAGATTTCCCGCTGGTACTTCCACGCCGACGGCACGATCGCCCAAATCGACTTCGCCAACGGCCTGCATCGCAGTTCGACCACCGAAACCGAACTGGAAAACTCCTTCGGCACCGCCCCGGGCATGTGGCCGTAAGGGGGAGATTACGTCCGGATAACGCTGGAGTGGGCAGCACCGTTCCGATAACGCTCTGATTCGTATCCCAAACAAGCGATTTGCCAGGGAAATGCGCGGCGCATTTCTGAATTGCGCGGCGCATTTCTGAATTGCGATGCGCATTTGTGAAGGGGAAGTCTCCGTTGTGAACGGCGCGGCGCCCTTGTGAAGGGGGCGGCGTATTTCCGTCGTACCCGGGGAACGTCCTGACCGGCTGGCCCGCTTCCCCAACGCGGCCATCGATTCGCGCCGCTTGAAGCACACTGGGAAGTTGCGCCCACCCCCATTATCGGACAGGCGCGTTCGACGCCCCCGCGGCCGGCGCCACGTAGCGAGTGACCAGCCGATCAGTGTGCGGCCGCTCCGACCGTGGCATGGGCGTCTCGCCCATGCCCGTGGTAAGGCCGAGCAATCTCATTTGTTGTCAGCTGCGCGGTCAGCGCGGCACGCCACAAATAAAATCTCCTATTCCACTCGACAGGCATGGGCGAGACGCCCATGCCACGTGAAGACAGCCGCGGCTGCTCAGGCCATCGCATCGGCGGCCGGCAGACTCTACTCTTCCGGAATTTCCTCCCGTCAACCGCGCAATGCACGATGGGAATCGGCTGCGGTTCGGTATCATCTGCGGGAACCACCATGAACTACCCCACGCTCCGCACTGCCGTACTGTCGATCGCGATGTCGAGCTTTTGCCTGGCGCAGGAGGCCCCGGGGCCGGTCGACCTGCTGGCGGGCCGGCCGGATCAGGACGTGTCGGCGACCGAGCAGCTCGGGCCGGTCTTCGAGAGCGCCGTCGCGGGCATCAGCCTGCGGCCACCGGCGGGTGGGAAGGTCATCCGCCGGCCGGGCGACGCGGAGGTGGTTCGCTACGTGTACGAGCCGGACGGCGCGGCGTTCATCGTCGTGCAGTCCACGCCGCGCAACCCCACGCCGCTCACCAGCACCAACGTGCCGGGCGCCACGACCGACGGCATGCTCGAAATGGCAGTGGCCGACCTGAAGGGCCAGCACCCTGCCGCGCAGATCATCCGCCAGGACCTGACCAACGTCGGCGACGGTTCCGTCGGCATCATCGTCGCCCGCTACTCGCTCGGCACCAGTTCGTTCCTCAGTCAGCAGGCGATCGTGCAGGGCTCGCCGCAGCTGTACTACACGCTGACCTACGTCACGCCCGGCTCACGTCCAAACACGCCAGAAGAATCGATCGACCCGCGCGAACAGCGGGCCTTCGAGACCTTCTCGGCCGTGCTGGACACCGTGAAGCTGCTGGACCGCTCGAACATCAAGATGGACCAGGACCAGCGGCTCTACCGCACGCGCGCGTTCTTCGTGAACCTGTCGCAACGCGCGATCGAGAACGCGCTCGTGCCCGAGCAGTGGTTCCGCATCCTGAAGAACGGCAAGGACATCGGCTACCTCTACACCGTCGAGGAAAAGACCAAGCTCGGCGGCTTCCCCGCCATCCAGGTCGGCATGCGCAGCCGCACGTTCGACGACAAGAAGCGGCAGGTCGACGCCGAAGCGTGGCTGCGCATGTCCACCGACCGCAAGCACGAACAGTGGTCGCGCCTGTCGGTGGCGATCGACGGCGACAAACGCACGCATGCGACCGAGATCGGCGCCAGCGACCACGCGACCAAGGCCGTCGCCGAGCAGTTGGACCGGGACCAGCAGATGGGCGGCGTGAAGCCGGGCATTCGCATGGTCGACGACTACCCGCTGACCGTGAAGTACGCCGGCAGCAAGGGCGCGCCCGAACCGGTCGAGCGCCAGTTGCCGCCGTGGTACATGCCACAGGCGCTGGGCCACATCCTGCCGCGCGCGCTGCCGCTGGGCGAGCGGAAGGGTTACCTGTTCGCGACGTTCGTCCCCGACCGCCGCGAGGTGATGATGCGCTACGTCGACACGCTGCCGAGCCGGCAGGTGACGTTCGCCGGCCAGACGGTCCGCGCAACCCCGATTGAAGAGAAAATCGGCCTCGACGGTTACGTGACCACCCACTACATCGAGGACGGCGGCCGTTACCTCGGCAGCGAGACCAAGTACCCTGATGAGTCCGGCACCCCGCTGACCATCAGCTACGTCGCGACCACAAGTGACGATTTGGCCAAGCGTTGGGAAGGCCTGAACCTTTCCCGCCCCAGTGAAACACCCCAGGTGGAGCCCAATGGCGGGAATGGTCGATAAATCGTAAGGTGAACGTGGGAAGGCAGAACTGAAAACGTGTGATGGCTTATTTGTCGGTAAGTCAGCGTGGTTCTCTTGGGACGCTTCTGTTCCGGCCGTGGCATGGGCGTCTCGCCCATGCATGTGGACTGGAGAAGGAAATGCGATTGACTGGCTGCCGCGCTGACCAAGCCGCCGATTCGAATTGTATATCACCGCCTTAACACAAGCATGGGCGAGACGCCCATGCCACGGCCGGAGTGAGCCAAGCACCGTCCTGACCGCCCCCTCCGGATGACGAACCAAAAATGTTCCGTTCCCTCGGTAAAACCCTCGTCCTCTTCACCCTCACGGTCGCTGCGGGCATCGGCATCGTCGCGTACGTGCAGCACGATTCGACGGCGACGAAGTTGCGCGAGGCGGAACGGCAGAACGCGCAGTTGCAGCAGTTCGTCGAACGACTAACGGACGAGAAACGCGTCGCCAACGTCATCGTGACCGACGTGACGATGATCGACGGTGTGCCGCACACGACGCTGCTGTTCGTCGAGTTCGACAAGACCGGCCGCGAGCTGCCGCCGAAGCGGTTTACGGTTCAGGGCAACGGGGCGCACATCGACGCGATGGTGATCAAGTTCGACCGCGACTTCGTGAAGGAGAACGACCCGCTGCGCGGCCACAGCATCGTGCTGTTCCACCGCCTGTTTGGCGAACACCAGACGCCCGCCGACGGCTTCCGCATCGATGAGCCCGGCAGCATCCCCGCGATCTACCAGGACGCCGACCCGAAGGTGACGACCTTCGAACGCGACCTGTGGGACAGCTTCTGGCGGCTGACGACCGACGAGTCGCTGCGCGTCAGCAAGGGCGTGCGCGTCGCCAACCCTGAAAGCGTCTGGGGCCCCTTCGAACCCAACCGCCTCTACACGATCACCCTCGAAGCCGACGGCGGCCTGAACCGCACCAGCGAGCCGCTGAAGAGCATCTACCGCGAAGCCCTGAACGATCGTAAGCCGCAGTAGCCCCGTACCACGAACGACCCGTCCGTGTCTTCGCTTCAACGCGCCGAAATTTGAGTATGCCCCCATCGTCATCCTGCGAGGGTGCTAAAGAAGAATGCCGCGTCCGCTCCGACCGTGGCATGGGCGTCTCGCCCATGCGTGTGTTGGAACCAGAAAACACCATTGGTTGCAGCGGCTTGGTCGGCGCAGCGGCCAACAAATGATGCTTCACATTCCAGTCCACATGCATGGGCGAGACGCCCATGCCACGGCAAGGCAGCCGCGTCCGTGTTCTCTGATACCCTTTCATGATGACGATGGCCTGCACCTAGTCGTTATTACTTCCTAACGGAGATTCACGGGCGGCCCGCCCGCGGCACGCGCGAACTTGCCCCGCCGCGCGCAACAGCTAAGTTACGTTCCCCATGCAGATCAAAGTCAACGGCTCCGACCGCACCGTTCCCGAGGGCACCACGCTGCGGTCGCTGCTGGCCGAGTCGAAGCTGACGCCCGAAAAGGTCGCGATCGAACTGAACCGCCGGCTGGTGCGGGCGGATAAGTACGACGCCCCGCTGAACGAGAACGACGAGGTGGAGATCGTGACGTTCGTGGGTGGCGGGTGAGCGCGACGCTCCGATCCCCTCTCCCGGTACTCCGGGGGAGGGCTAGGGTGGGGGTGACCGGAGCCGGCACAACGGGTCAGCAGTTCGAAAATCACCCTCACTTAGCCTCTCCCGGCATACCGGGAGAGGGACCGGAGCGGGTCCGCCTCTTCCCCCACAAGACGCGCCGCCCCACTTTCCCTATAATCCGCGTCCTATGGACGTCTTTCGCATCGGCAATTTTGAAGTTCACAATCGCCTCTTCGTCGGCACCGGCAAGTACGCGTCGTACGAGGTCATGCAGCAGGCGCTCGACGCCAGCGCGTGCGAGGTGGTCACCGTCGCGGTTCGCCGGGAACGGTTGATCGACAGCGCGGGCAAGTCGCTGCTGGATTACCTGGACCTGAACCGCTACACGATCCTCCCCAACACCGCCGGCTGCTTCACCGCCGACGACGCGATTCGCGTGGCGCTGCTCGGGCGCGATCTGCTGGAAAAGAACGGCAACAAGGGCGCCGGCTGGGTGAAGCTGGAAGTGCTGGGCGACAAGAAGACGCTTCTGCCCGACCCCGTCGGTACGATCGAGGCGACGCGCGAACTGGTGAAGGAGGGCTTTACCGTCCTTGCCTACACCAGCGACGACCCGCGCTCGGCCGTGCATATCAAGGAGGCCGGCGCCGCCAGTGTGATGCCCGCGGGCAGCCCGATCGGTAGCGGTCAGGGCATTTTGAACCCGCTGAACATCTCGCTCTGTCTGGAACTGCTGAAGGACGGCGACCCATCCTACCCCGTCATCGTCGACGCAGGCGTCGGCGCCGCCAGTGATGTCGCGGTCGCGATGGAACTGGGCGCCGACGGCGTGCTGCTCAACACCGCCATCGCCCACGCCAAGGACCCCGTGAAGATGGCCGCCGCGATGCGCCACGCGCTGGAGGCCGGCCGCCTGTCCTACCAATCCGGCCGTATTCCGAAGAAGCGATACGCGACCGCCAGCAGCCCGTTCGAAGGCGTCATCAGCTACATTCCCGGCGAGTAACCGCGCGCGACCGACCGGGGGCGATGCCCAGCCATCCACTACGTCCAAGGACCCCTCCGCATGACCTGGCAGAACCCCCAGCAGCAAAACCAACACGAGCCCCCCACCCAGTGGCAGCAATCGTACGGCGGCTACCCCGACTACGGCGCGCCCGTCAATCGGCCGCACTCGAAGTTCGGCATCGCATCGTTCATTATTGGGCTGGTATCGATCGTCGCCATGATCGCGCTGTTCGTCATCGCCGCCGTGATCGCGATGAACGCCGACGGCGAAATCGACGAAACCTCGCCCGAAGCCATCGCGATCGGCCTGGGGCTCTTCGGTGGGATCGCGCTGGCGCTCGTCGGGCTGATCTTCTCGATTGTGGGCCTCGTGAACGCGAACGCCGCCAAGGTCTTCTCCGTGCTCGGCCTGATCTTCAACGGCCTGATCATCCTGGGCGTCATCGGGCTAATGGTCTTGGGCGCCTTCATCGGATAGCGCAGCGCTCGCCCCTGGCGCCTTGCCCGCCCGTGCGTTTCTCTTTCGCATCCTTCGTTACCTTCACAGATCGCCCGCACGATGACCACAATCACCGAACCCTCCCGCCAAACGCCCGTCATTCACGATGTCGACCTCTGCGTCATCGGTGGCAGCTGCACCGGTGTGTTCGCGGCGGTGCGGGCGGCGCGGTTGGGCGCGAAGGTGGTGATCGTCGAAAAGGCCGGCGCGTTCGGTGGCGTGGCGACGATCTCACTCGTAAACGTCTGGCACACGCCGCTCGACACCATCTACCAGCGCCCGATCATCGGTGGCCTGACGCTGGAACTCGTCGACCGCCTGAAGCGGCGCGGCGCGATCACCGAACGCCCCAACAGCCCGCACTGGGCTTGGGCGTTCAACTCGTTCGACATGATGATCGAGCTGGACAAGCTCGTGCTGGAACACGGCATCGAGCCGATGCTGCACACGTCGTTCGTTGCGCCAATCGTCAACGGCGGGCGCATCGACGCGGTTATCGTCGAGAACAAGACCGGCCGACAGGCGATCCGCGCGAAGACCTTCGTCGACGCCACGGGTGACGGCGACGTCGCCCATCGCGCGGGCCTGCCCTGCTACAAGGCACCACACGCCCAACCATCCACCACCTGCGCCCTCATCGAAAACTACGACTCGCTGAAGCCCAATGACATCGGCGATTTGCTGCGCCAGCACGGCGAGGCGTTCGGGCTGACGCAGGGCTTCGTCTGGGGCGTGCGCATCCCCGGTTCGCAGCTGTACATGATGGCCGGCACGCGCGTGCGCGGGCTCGATCCGTCCGACGGCAACGACATGACCGCCAGCGAAATCGAGGGCCGCCGGCAGGTGGATGGGTTCCTGAAGATGGTCAAGCAGCACGCGCCGCACGCCGACTGGCGGCTGGTCGGCCTGCCAGCCCGCATCGGTTTGCGCGAGAGCCGCCACGTGCACTGCGGCCACCAGTTGACCGGCGCCGACGTTTTAAACGGCCGGCGCTTCCCCGACGCGATCGCCAACGGTTCGTACCGCGTCGACATCCACCACCAGGAGCGCCCCGGCCTGACCTTCCGCTACCTGGACGGCACCGAACATTACGTCGTCCCCGGCGAGCCGGCCGTGCAAAGCCGCTGGCGCGAACCGATCGCGCAGGACCCCACGTTCTACCAGATCCCCTACCGCTCGATGCTGCCCGAGGGCCTGTCGAACCTGCTGGTCGCCGGCCGGATGATCGACGCCGACACCGAGGCCCATGCCGCCATCCGCGTGATGGTCAACATGAACCAGACCGGCGAAGCCGCCGGCGTCGCCAGCGTGCTTGCCATGCGCCACGACCGCGACGTCCGCCGCGTCAACACCGACGACCTCCGCAGCACGCTGGCCGCGGGTGGGTCGATCATGATTTGACCCTCGCGTCTGGCCGCGTGTCCCTATTCTGTAGGACAGGCATTCCTGCCTGTCTCTCCCCCCGGTATTGCTCTCCCCCCGTATTCCGTCTCTATCTTCTGTGGCACAGGCATTCTTGCCTGTGTCTCTTCGTCTTCTCTGCCGTTGGGACCGACATTCTTGTCTGTCTCTCTGCGAATTTGTTGAAAGAACGAAGAGACGCGAAGTCGCGAAGGCGCGAAGCCAGACGCGAAGGAAAACGAAGCGCGTTGCGCCGGCTCCCCCTCAACCGCGCAGCGCGGGCGTAGAGATGGATAGCCTGCTCTTTGACAACCGAATAGCCGACGCGCGTGACAGGGCCAGTCCCCATCGCCATCACCCGATGTTGCACAATGGTGCAAAATGGTGCACGAAATCGCATTTTGCCTTACCCAAACCGCCGCCGCGACAGCAGTTTGCAGAGCCGCCTTCGCGATTTCTTCGTGCCTTCGCGTCTCTTCTCTGCGGGTGAAAGCGCAATAGAGACAGACAAGAATGTCCGTCCCACCCGATGCAAAGACAGAAGACGGGGGGAGAGACAGGCAGGAATGCCTGTCCTCAGAAGAGCAACAAGCCGGCCGGGAGGTCACCTCCGCAACCGCCCTTGGCATCCGGGGCGCTTTCCCGCACCATGGCGGACATGCACCCGCTCTGGAACGAACTCGCTGCCAAGGCCAACGTGACGTTGACCGAGGCCCAACACGAACAGCTCTCGACCTACCTGAAGCTGCTGACGGCCGCCAACAATCGGATGAACCTCACGCGCATCGTCGACCGCGAGACGGCCGAGGTGCAGCACATCGGTGACGCCCTGACCGTCCTGCCCCACCTGCCGCCCGGCGGGCACTCGCTGGCCGACGTGGGCACCGGGGGTGGCGTGCCCGGCATTCCCCTTGCGATCGCGCGACCCGACGTGCGGGTCACGCTGATCGAGGCGACGAAGAAGAAGGCCGCGTTCCTGACCGAGGCCGTGACCGCGCTGGGCTTAACCAACGTGCGCATCACCGCCGAGCGCGCCGAGGAGGCCGCCACTGGCGGTCGCCGCGAGAGTTTTGACGTCGTCGTCGCCCGCGCCGTCGCCACGATGCCCTGGCTAGCCGAGTGGTGCCTGCCGCTGGCCCGCAAGGGGGGCAAGGTCCTCTGCCTGAAGGGCCCCAAGGCCCACGAGGAACTGCCATTCTCAAAGAAAGCCATCCGCCTCGGGGGTGGGGGCTCGCCGATCATTCACCCGGTCGAACTGCCCGGCACCGAGAACCGCATCATCGTCGAGATTCGGAAGGTCGACCGCAGTGATAGCCGCCTGCCGCGTCCTCCCAGTGGCGCCAAGGGCGGGCCCCTGTAGGCACGGTTGCCCCGCCCGGGGCTCGCCACTTCAGTGGCGAAGTCTTTGCACCCTGCTCGCGTAACGCGTTGCGCCGGCTTACGTCGGCAATAGCTGGATGGTTTCGTACGGAAGCCCCATGGCGATCCGGATCCAGCTCGCGGTGAGCCAGAACGCCGCGGCGCTCGCCTCGCCGACGATCAGACCCAGGAACAGCGGCTTGGCGCGGGCGAACAGGTCCGACCCGCCCAGCCGAATGATCAGCGTCTTGGCGAGCCAGCCGAGGAAGATGCTGAACCAGGTCACCTGGATCCCCCACGTGTGGACGAGCAAAAAGCCGACCGGGTGGACCGGCCAGCCGACGAAGCGCAGGCGCAGCGCGCTGAGGGCCACTACCGCTGCGGCGCCGACGCCCACGTGCACCAGCCGGTCGTGCGGCTCGCGCGGGCCCAGTCGCGGGGGCAGGTAATCGGCGACGGGGCCGTAGGTCATGTAGCGCGGCATGTTGACAGTGCTCCAGATGGAGAACGGGGATTCGGCGACGCGGTCCAGCGCCGTCGAATACGTGTACTCGGCCAGCAGCATCGACGCGCCCGACACCACGAACGCCGTCACGATCGCCAATGCCAGGCACGCCACGATCGGCCACCGGCTGCGCCACGACGCGGTCGCCGCCCGCCCATCGCGGTCGCCCTCGGCTGCCCCGGTCTCATCGCTCACGCGGATCGCCTGCGGCACGAACGCGGGCATGGCCTGGCGTAAGTCGTGCGTCAGCACGCCGCTGAACATCGAGGCGTAAAAATAGGACCCGAGCGTCGTGCGTCCCGACAGCCCACCGGGCAGGTCCTGCCCCACCATCGCCCACGGTCGCCGCAGGTCGAACGGGATCAGCACGTAGAGCAGCCCCGTCTCGGCGACCACCTTGGCCAGCACGAGGTAGATGAGCATCAGCATCGTCACCAGCGCCACCGCCCCCACGACTGACGCGCCCGCCAGCGTCAGCCACGCCACCAGGCCGACGAGGCAGACCACCAGCCCCCAGCCCGACAGCGCGTGGGGCAGGTAGCGCCCCTGCGAGTCGCCGTCGCGTCGCCGCCCGACCATCTGCCGCACGACTTCCGCCAGGTGCCGCCGCGCGATCCAGAGGATGGCGCCCGCGAACGCCACGGTCGCGCCGATGATCTGGTCGAGCTGCATCGGCTCGGTCAGTTCCGCCCCACTGGCGCCCGCCGTCACGTGGTACACCTGCTTGGCCAGGTACAGGCCCCACAGGCTCAGCGCGACCCGCGTGTCGGCGAAGTAGATGACGCCGATGACCGTGAAGTAGATCGTCTGCCGCTTCAGCCCCCAGTCGGTCAGCGTCCAGGGTTGCTCGCTCAGCACGCCCGTCAGGTCGTACGTCAACGGCAACGGCGGGAAGTGCGTCGGGTCGTACTTCGACAGCCCGTTCAGCAGGTGAACCACGAAGACGCACCCGAACGCGATCCAGAACGCGCGCGACGACAGCAACCGGTTCAACGCCCGCCCCGGCGCCGGCGGCTCGATCAGCGACAGGTAGACCGTCGCCAGCGGGAACGGCAGGCGCTCGTTGTCCACCCACTGCCGGCGGAAGATCAGCGACATGAAGATCACCGCGCCGAACAGCAGCGCAAAGAACGTCCCCCACGTGGCGGCGGGCGTCGCCCAGGCGGCCCACGGCACGGCGCGCACGTGGTCCAGCAGCGTTGGGTCCATCAACGGCGCGCGGCCGATAAAGTCCCGAACGAGCGGGTCCGACGCCCGCGCCGCTTCCGTCGCGCCCGACACGTTCGGCCACAGCCAGTCGGGCAGGTCCATCGTCCGCACGACCTCGGCGAACGACGTGTTCTCGACGGGCATCGCGTAGTACTGCACCAGGTGCGGCGGCAGCCAGCGCATCAAGCCGACGCCCGCAACGCCGCACGCCACCAACATCATGCCCACCGCCAGCCCGAGTTCCCCGGGGCTCGCTGCGTATCGAGGCGCGGCGCGATGGATCAGGCCGTTGACGATCACGGTGAACAACAGCAGCACGACGACGCCGGTAGGCAGGGCGCTACCGATGATGTCCGTGTTGCTGGCGACGTAGTTGTTGAACGGCGTGAAGGCGGAAATCGCCGTGACGCCGAGCAGGCCCAGACCGACGCTTAGAGGTGTGACGATTCGCAAGGCGCTCCGCTGATCTGAGACTTGAGCAGACTCGTTCCCCAACCCCCTGCGCGAGAAAGCAGATCGACGCGACCACGGGCGTTCGGTCGTGTCCTCGGAGGAGTTTCCGGGTCGGAGACGCAACGCTCACGCATGTCGCCGTCGTCGCGCCCGTACCGGCAACTACGATGCCAGGATCGTCTCGATCTGCTTCAGCTCATCCTCACTGAAGCTCGCGTTCTTCAGCGCCGCGATGTTCTCCGTGATCTGTTCCGGCCGGCTGGCGCCGATCAGGGCGCTGGTGACAGCGGGCTTGCGCAGCGTCCAGACGAGGGCCATCTGGGCGAGCGATTGGCCGCGCTGCTTGGCGAGGTCGTTCAGCTTGCGGATCTTGGCGAGCTTGGCGTCGGTCACATGGCTGGGGCGCAGGAAGCCGCCCTCTGCCGTCGCGCGGCTGTGGGCGGGGATGCCGTTCAGGTACTTGTCGCTCAGCATGCCCTGGGCCATGGGCGAGAAGACGATCGTGCCGAGGCCGAGGCGTTCGGTGACGGGCAGCAGGTCGTTCTCGATCCAACGGTCGAACATGTTGTAGTTCGGCTGGTGCAGGATCGGCTTGGCGAAGCCGTTCTCCTTGCACACGCCCAAGGCCTCGGCGGTCAGGCCGCCGCGGTAGTTGCTGATGGCGGCGTAGATCGCCTTGCCGCTCTTCACGGCCTGGTCGAGCGCGCCCATCGTCTCGTCCAACGGCGTGTTGGGGTCGGGGCGGTGGTGGTAGAAGATGTCGACGTAGTCCAGCTTCAGCCGCTTCAGCGAGGCGTCGAGGCTGCTCAGCAGGTACTTACGGCTGCCGAAGTCCCCGTACGGGCCCGCCCACATCCCGTAGCCGGCCTTGGTCGCGATGATCAGCTCGTCGCGTTGCGCCTTGAAGTCGTCGTTCAGGATGCGCCCAACGCGTTCCTCGGCGCTGCCCGCCGGTGGGCCGTAGTTGTTGGCGAGGTCGAAGTGGGTGATGCCGTGGTCGAACGCCGTGAAGAGCATCTGCCGGCAGTTGTCGTGGAACGACGCCTCGTCGGTATGCTTGCCGGAATCCGTCCCCACACCGCCAAAGTTGTGCCAACAGCCGAGCGAGATCGCGGGCAGCTTCAGGCCGGACTTGCCGCAACGGCGAAACCATTCGGGGTTCGGTAACGACTTGTAACGATCGGCGGCGGGTTGGTAGGACATGGCGGAAAGCGTAGCCGTGACAGCGGGGCTCGACAAGATGAGAAGAGAACGCGAAGGCGCGATGGCGCGAAGGAAGCCGCGAAGAAGAGGGGATTGAACCACGAGGACACGGAGGGCACAGAGCGAAAGACAGAGAGCGAAGGCGCAGAGCGGGACCCTCACGTAGCATGGGCGTCTCGCCCATGACTGTGGGTTGGAATGGAAATGTTTTAGTGGCCGTCCGCTTCGACCGAGCAACTGCCACAAAGGAAGTATTCTCGACTCCTTACAGGCATGGGCGAGACGCCCATGCCACGGCCACTCACCCTCTCTTCTCCGTATCTGCCTCTGTGCCCTCTGTGTCCTCTGTGGTTCAATTCCCTCCCTCTTCACCTTCGCGGCTTCCTTCGCGCCATCGCGGCTTCGCGTTCTCTTCCCATCCACCGACCGCTATACTCCGCCGAACCAGCCGCCGCCCAACCAGGAGCATTCCCCCATGGATCCCTTCCTCCGCGCCGCCATCGATGAAGCCAAACAAGGTTTAGCCGAGGGCGGCCTGCCGATCGGCAGCGTGCTGGTGCGGGGCGGGCAGATCGTCGCCCGCGGCCACAACCGCCGCGTGCAGCATGGCGACCCGATGGCCCACGCCGAGATCGACTGCCTCACCCAGGCCAAACGGCAGACGACCTACAAGGACACCGTCCTCTACAGCACGCTCATGCCCTGCTACCTCTGCACCGGGGCGGTCATCCAGTTCGGCATCCCCAAGGTCGTCGTCGGCGAATCCGTCACCTTCCCCGGCGGCGAGGGCAGGTGGGGTAAGTCGCCCGACTTCATGAAGGCCAACGGCATCGAGGTGATCGACCTGCACGATGCCGAGTGCATCGCGATGATGACCGACTTCATCAAGAACAACCCCACGCTGTGGAACGAGGACATCGGGGTGGATTGAGCGGCCGACGATTATCGGCCGATCATGATTGGCGTCCTTTACGTCGGACCGTTACACGCATAAGTCGAGCGCGATGCCTTTCGTCGGCCGAACGGTCTGCCAGTCGGGCCAACGCGTCGACGTTCCGTCCCAAAACGTCGACGCGTCAGGGCAAACGGTCGACGGTTTGAGTCGAACGGTCGACCGTTCACCCCAAACGGTCGACGTTTTGGGTCAAACGGTCGACGTTTTGGGTCAAACGGTCGACGCTTTGGGCTAAACGGTCGACCATTTGGGGCAAACGGTCGACGGTCCGGGTCGAATGGTCGACCGTTCGCCGCGAATGATTGACGGCTTTTGGGGTAATACCGATGTTCCGTCACCCTTCATGACGGCACTGGCCGGCCGCTACGCCTGCCGGACACGCCCGCTCGCGTGGCTGTAAGTCCTTAGAGCGTGTTATGCACTTTGGGGACCAGTAACGCAGGCGTGACGACGCTGGGTGCCACGGTTTGGTACTCCAAGCCGTGTCTGCGTGTACCGGCACGGCTTGGAGTACCAAACCGTGGCACCCAAGCCAGTTTCTCAGCTGGAAAGTGCATAACACGCTCTATGTGTCATCCCGAAGGGAGCGGTAGCGACCTGAGGGATCTCATACGAATCGTGATTAAACCGCGCGCTCGTCATCCTGAGAGGGTGTTTACTAAGTCGGCTGGGTCTGCTCCGGCCGTGGCATGGGCGTCTCGCCCATGCTGTCGGATTGGAACGAAGGCCATTATTTGGGCATGTTGCGCC
>DASYHQ010000036.1 GCA_035998445.1 Tepidisphaeraceae bacterium
ACGCTCGCTTGACTCTGCTGGATCGCTCGACGAACCGCCTCAGTCGTGGTGGCGCAGCCGTGGAGTAGTTGTCCCATAGTTCCTGCTTGTTGATGGCCAGCGGTCGTGTGCCATCATACCATGGGACTGTACACCTAGAGCAGCGCGGCTTTTTAAGCAGCGTCGTAACTGCAGTGCCGGAAGAAGCCGTGGCAGTCGTTGGGGGTGACGGCGTGCGGGGCGTCGGTCACGGCCTGCTGCAACGCCTCGTACGTCCGGGCGGCGGCGGAACGCAGGTGGCCCTTCACCTTGCTCCACATCGGTTCGATCGGGTTGAAATCCGGCGAGTAGGGCGGCAGGTACAGCATCCGGCAACACATCGACTCGATCAGCTCACGCACGCGCGGGCTGTGGTGCGGCCGCAGGTTGTCCATCACGACCGTCTCGCCGGGCCTCAGGTGCGGGACCAAGGCGTGCTCGACCCAGGCGACGAACACGCCCGTGTCCGTCGCGCCGTCGACCACCACGGCCCCGGCCAGCGGGCCGCCCGTCCGACCGTGGTCATGAATGCCTCGCGCGACCCGCGGCCGGGGCGGGCGGTGCGACTGGCGGAGGACGTGGAGCATCAGGTCCTGCTCGAGGTCCTCGACATCGCTGCTGCGGTAGCCGTGGTGGCCGACCAGCCGCCTGGCCTTGTGGCGGATCAGCGCCGCGTCCGATGGCGTGAACCGCCCGTCCTGTTGCTCGCCCACTGGGGCCTCCCCCGGCGGCGGGGAAGGTCGGGTGGGTGCGAGCCGAAGGTCAGGGCGGGAACCGGGACACGCGGTGGAGCAACGCGTCGCGCAGGGGCAGCCGTGGTCGTTCGGCGGCACCCACGACGACCTCCACCGCGTGGCCGGTCCGTCATGCGGTATGGGTTTGTCGAAAGCACGATTAGTCGGACGCGAACGTGGGCCATGGGGTCGGCCACGCCTCGACGTGCGCGCAGAACGGCAGGCCGTGCTTCACGGCCTGCGACGCGATGCGGGCGTTGGGGTGACGGTCGAGCTGGGCCATCAGGTCGACGACCGGGCGCTTCAGGGCGAAGTCGCCGCCGGCCGACGATTCCGGACGGCTGCCCTGCTCGGCGTCGGTGCCGAGCTTCACTTCGAGCACGACGTCGGGGCGTTCGGCGCCCTCGAGCACGGGCTCGCCCGAGCGGATCAGCAAACCGTCGATGCGGCCGAAGTTGATGCGCTGCATCAGATGGACGAGCTGGCGGCGGGCGGCGCTCAGCTCCTTGGTGTGGGCGTCGGGCGCGCGGGGTGCGGCGACTGAGGGGGTGGATGTAGTTGCTGGACATAAGCGATGCTCCTTTGGACTTCGGCGACCGTCGGTGTGACGGTCACGACGCCAAGAACATCACTCAAGGCAGTTCGATCTCAGATGCGATCTTGGTTCGACTTCGGTGCGTTTCCAGTCGCGGCGTTGCCGGTTGCTGCGGCGCTGCCGTGCGTGAACGGCAGGCAGACGATCGGCGCCACCGACCGGCGGTCACCGTGCTTCACGCCCACAGACAGGTTCTGGTCGGCCGGCCGGCCGATTTCCATGCCAATGCCCCCACCGGCGCCGAAGTGGCCGCACGTGAAGCTCATGAACGCCCCCATGGGCGAGTGCTGCGCGTTGAAGTCGATGATCGGCATCGTGGTAGTCGGTGTTGGCTGGTTCATAGGCTATCTCTCTCGCTCCGGCTCGGCGCCGACTGATGAGGCACCGGAACGGTCGCTACTGCTTCACGGCCCCACTGGTCAGTCCGCCGATGAACTCCCGCTGCAGGCTGAGGAACAGCACCGCCGGCGGGATGATCGCCAGCAGCGTGCCGGCGAGGAACACCCCATACTGCTGGCTGTACTCGCCGATGTACTGGTTCAGCACGACCGGCAGCGTTAGCTTCTGCTGGCTCTGCAAGAAGATGTTCGGCCCGAGGAACGCGTTCCACGCGCCAAGAAAGCTGATCAGGCAGAACGCGCCGGTCATCGGCCGCACGAGCGGCATGATCAGCGTCATGTAGATTCGGAACTCGCTGCACCCGTCGATCCGCCCGGCCTCGATCAGGTCGTTTGGCACGCCAATGATCGCCTGGCGGAACAGGAAGATGCCGAACGCGCTGACGCACCCTGGGACGAGCAGCGCCTTGTACGTGTCCATCCACCCCAGCCGCCAGATGATCTCGAAGTTCGGCGCGAGCAGGACCACGCCCGGAATTGTCATGGACGCGAGCATGAACGTGATGAGCGGCCCGCGACCGGCAAAGCGGTACTTGGCCAAGGCGTAACCGCCCATCGAGCTGAACACGAGCGAGATGAACGTGCCGGCCGAGGCCAGGAAAAGGCTGTTGGCGACGTACCGCCAGAAGTTGACGGGTCCTTGGACGGTCTGCTTCTCCCCCAGCAACGTCTCGAAGTTCTTCAGGTTGACGGTCTTGTTGGAGATCTTGTCGACCGGCGGCAAAAACGTGTAGTCGTTCAGGACGGCGGCGTCCTTGAACGCGGCGCAGACCAGCCACGCGAACGGCAGGAGCATAACCGTGCCGACGCCGATCAGCACGACCGTGCGGGCGTAGTTCGTGGCCCACCTGCGCGACACGAGCAGCAGTGCGACGAACGCGGCCGCGAGCACGATCAGGGTCCACTGAAGTTCGTTGGGCGTGTTCATGGGTTAATCGTCCGAGACCTTGCGCGACAGCCGGATCTGGGCAAGGCTGACCATGAGGATGACGAACGTGAGCAGCCACCCCACCGCCGCCGCGGTGCCTAGGTCGCCGCTGTCGAACGCGTAGTTGTACAGGTACCCAACCACGGTCAGCCCGCTGTTGTTCGGGCCGAACCCCTGCAGCAGGGTATAGGGCAACTCGAACAGCTGGAACGACCCGATCGTGCTGGTCACGACGACGAACGTCACGACGGGCGCGATCGACGGCAGCGTGACGTTCAGGAAGATGTCCCACGGGTCGGCGCCGTCGATCCGGGCGGCCTCCACCAGGCTCTGGTCGACGTTCTGTAGCGCCGCCAGGAAGTAGATCATGTTGAACCCGACGTACAGCCACAGGGACGCGATTACGACCGCGGGCATGACAAGCGCCGGGTCGCCGAGCCAGCGCATCTCTAGGCCCCACCCGATTAGTTCGTGGAGGAACCGGTTGAACAGCCCGTAGCGTGGCGTGAAGAGCATCGCGAAGAGGATGCCCACGAAGACCTGGCCGACGAGGTTGGGCGCGAAGATCGCCAGCCGGAAGAACGCCTTCATCCGTCCGTGCTTTGCGTTCAGCAGCATGGCCAACCCAAGGCTGAGCGGCAGCTGCACCGCGATCGAAGCCACGGCGAACAGGCACGTGTTGAACAGGGCCTTGCGGAAGTCCGGATCGGCCAGCACGAACGTGAAGTTCTCAGTCCCGACAAACACGCGCCGGCCCGGGCCACTGGTCTGGAAGAAGGCCAGCACGGTCGCGTGGAGCAGCGGGTAGAGGAAGAAGACGAGCGTCGTCAGGACGTACGGCAGCAGGAACAGGTACGGCGTGACCCGCACCTTCCATCGCCAACCCCCACCTGTCCGGCGCTGCTGCTTAGGCACCACGGCGGTGGCCGCGGCGATGCCGGCGGTCTGGGGGATCGTGGCGGTCGGGGTGAGCGTGGGGTTGGACATCACCGCACCCCCTTGGCCGTACCGGCCGCCGCCGCGACGGGGATCTCGGCGCCGTCGCGCAGAAAGCGATTTCGCTCCATCACGGTCCGCACGCGGCCCGCTGCGGACTTCAGCTCATTACGCGCGACCTCGTGCAGGTTCGCCTCGCCACCCGCCTGGAAATGCGCCAACGCGTTGTTGTACGCCTCGCTCAGCTTCGCAACCGCCAGCGTCATGTATGCGCTCGACTGCTCCTCGGGCACCTGCGTCGCCAGGTCGGCGTACGCGCGCCCGACGCGCATGCCGCTGAAGACCGGGCTCGGCGCGTCGATCTGCGGTTCCGTCCACGCCTGCTTCAGCGGGGGTAGGATCAGCGTCTGGGCGAACCGCTCACCCAGCTGGGCCGGGTCGTAGTACAGGTGCATTGCCAGCTTCCACGCTAGATCCGGGTTCCCGCACTGCTTCGTGATCGCCAGCCCCGTGCCGCCCCACGTGGTGGTACGGCGTGCGCCCGGTTCCCACGCCGGCACTGGCATTAAGGCCATCTTGCCGGCCAGCGAGGGCACGTCCGACTCGAACTGCTTCAACCGCCAGTCGGGGCAGATGTAGAACAGGACCAGGCCGTCGGTCATGGCCTTGGCCAGGTTTTGCCCCCACCCGGCCGGGAACGAGATCCGATCCTCCCCGGCGACGCGGCGGACGTACCAGTCGATCACGTCGACGGCCGCCGGGTTGTCGAACGCGACGTTCCCGGCCTCGTCGAACATCGCCCCGCCCCGCTGCAGCATCAGCAGCCGCAGCGCGTCGCCGCCGTCGGCGGGCAGGTCGATCATGTAACGGTCCGGCACCCCGTCGCCCGTCAGGTCCTTCGTGACCACCTCGCGACCCACGCGACAGAATTCGTCCCACGTCGTCAGCATCGACACGTCGATGCCCAAGTCCTCCACCAGGTCGCGGCGGTAGGCGAGCATGACCGAGTGGACGTCGTGCGGCAGCGCGAAGATGTGCCCGCGGCTCGACCACTTGCCGAACCGGCTGGTGACCAGACGGTCGTACAACCCCTCCCGGTGCACGTGCTCCGTGAGGTCGACGAAGCCGACGTCCTCCACCGGCCCCTTGGCGAACACGCCGAGCGTGCCGTCCAACAGCTCGACCATGTCCGGCACGTCGGCCCCGACCTGCATGGACGACTGCAGACGACCCTGCAGGGCCCGCTGGCTGACGACCTGCAGTTGCACGTCCACGCCATGCTCCAGCTCGAACCGTTCCACGGCCGGCTGGTAGGCGGCGGCGTGTTCCTTGCTGAAGGTGGCGAAGATCAAGTCGGGCCGCCCGTCGGCGCGGGGGGACGTCGCCTCCGACAGCATCGCGGCGGCGCCGGACACGATCGCGATCAGCAGGATGACGAGCGGCGCGGTGCCGTACGGAAAACCCATTGTGCCGTTCCAACAACAGAGATGACGCAATCCGCGACCAACGACAGACGTGATGACCACAGGGCCGCCGCGGGCGCGGTCGGGACGAAATGCAAGGCCGTGCGCTACGTCCGCGTGGGAGGTGGCGCGGTCGAGCCGCGGACGATCAGGTCTTCCGGCACGCGGATGTCCCGGGTCGTCGGCCGCGTCCCCCCGGCCTCAAGCACGTTCAACAGCAGGTCGGCGCCCAGCCGGCCCATCTCGCGACCGCTGACGGCGATCGCCGTCAACGGTGGGCCGAGCAGCGCGACGGGGAAAACGTCGTTGAAGCAGATCAGGCTGAAGTCCTCGGGGAGCCGCAGGCCCAGCGCGTGCGCCGCGCCCACGAGCATGACCGCGATGTGATGATCGTACGTGATGATCGCCGTCGCCCCGTGGACGCGTACCGCATTTCGCAGGAAATCGGTCGGGACCGTAAAGGGCACCTCGTGACCACCGGCGAGCTCAAGGTCGTTCGTCCGGATGCTTTGGATGAGCGTCTCGTACCGCTCGGTGACGCTGTAGTGGCTGAAGTAGCTGGCTCGGGCGTTGGCGTAGGCGAAGCGGCGGTGGCCGAGCATCGCCAGGTGGTCGACCGCCCGCCGCATGCCCATGGCGTCGTCGGCGAGGATGGCGGCAGCGGGGTTGCCCGTCTGCTCGTTCACGCACACGTACGACACCCGCCGGTGGTCCAGTTCGGCCACGGTCTCGGGCTTGGGGGCTTGCATCAGGATCGCCCCGTCGAACCGCCAGAACGGCAGCGCCGCGCTGCGGCGGCTTACGGCGCCGAGCTCGAAGAAGACGTCGTAGCCGCCGGCGTGCAGCACCTCGGCGATGCCTTCGAGCAGCGAATCGTTGATCCCCTCAGCGACGTGGGTGAGCGGGGAGGCGAACAGACCGATGATGTGCGAACTGTTCCGGTTGAGGTTCCGGGCCGCCAGGTCCGGCACGTACCCGAGCTTGCGGGCGGTGTCCTGGATCTTCTCGCGCACCGCTTCGCTCGCGCTGAACTTCTTCTTGCCGTTGAGGACGCGGCTGACCGTCGCGGGCGTTACGCCGCAGATCTTCGCCACGTCGCTAATGGTCACCCGTCGGTTCAATGCGATCCTCGGGCGTGACGACCGGGGCTCGACCGGCTGCCGCGCCAGCGCAGTATCCGCGGAGCTGCCCACGGGGTCAACCACGCCCCGCAGCCGCGACAGTGGCGGAGCACCCCCCCGAATGTCTCGCAGCGATAACTTTCCCTGACGGATGTATCTCATCGTGTTCCCGCTCCTTCCTCAACCTCGGAGGCCCCCATCGCGGCTAGCGCCCCGCCAGACGTGGGCGCGCGAACCGCGGCGCCCACCACGACGTTCACCGTGGCGCCGTCCGCAGTCAGCCCCGCCATCGCGGTCATCGTTCGCCCATCGGGCGTCGTCACGGTGACGTCGTACGCACCGAGGAACCCGCGAACCTGCGCCTGCCCGTTCGCGTCGGCCGTGAGCGACGACGCCTTCGTCGTCCAAGTCGTGTCGAGCAGGTCGGGGAAGGCTTGGCCGATCGGTCGTTTCGTCCAGTCGCGAGCCCACAGGGCCGCGTCGGGGCGCCAGTGTCGGCCGGACCAGAACCCCCACAGCATCACCCCCTCGACGTTTGGGTGCGAGAGCAGGGCCGTCATGAAACCTCGCAAATAGTCGGCCTGTAGTTGGCGGTCCTCGAAGTTGATGCTGAGCTCTGTCGACTCGATCGGCAGGCCCAAGGTCGAGAACCGGTCGAGCGTCTGCAGCGCTTCCGACGGGGGCGCGTCGGCGGCAATGCGCGACCGGATGCCGATGCCGTCCAAGGTGGTGCCCTTGGTCTGCAGCGTCTCCAGCGTCTCAAAGAAATGGTCCTGGTGAGCGTTCTGGCCCAGGCCGCTGTCGAAGATGCCGAAGTCGTTCAGGTACAGCTTGCGCTCGCGGTCGGCCACCTGCGCAAGCTTGTACCAATCGACCATCACGTCCTGCCCCAGCACGTCCATGAGGTCATGCTCGGTCACCTGCACGCTTCCGAGCTGCGTCTGACTCCCCTGCAGGGCCAGAGCCGACACCGCCCCATCGCCGTCGGCCAGCAGCCGCATCTCGTCGGTAACGGCCGGCAGGGCCACGTGGACCCGGTTGATCATCACGAGGTAGGCCGCCGCGACGATCAGGATGGTGAACAAGGACGTCAGCATGTCGAACGCCTTCAGCTAGCTCGGCGACGCTCGCGAACGTCACGCGCCTCTGCGCCGCGCCCCGCCTCGGGAACCTAGGTTGCGGTCCCGACGCGGTGGCTCGCGGCAGCCGTCGGTCCGGGTGATGCCCGGCCGTGACTCGTCGTAACGGTTACGGGTTGACGTTGATGGAGCCACGCAACAGTTGGCCCTGCGTGCCGTTCTTGAACGTGAAGGTCTCGGCGTGACCGTCGACCATGAGCGTGTTGCACGCCCTGTCCTTGTTATGCCGGAATCGGAAGTTGCCAGCGTTGTCGGCCCCGTCGCGATTCGTTAAGCCTGAGTCGGACGTGATGTCGACCGCGCTTCCCGGGTGGAACCACGATGGCACGCCGGCGTAGTTGTCGGTCAGGTTGGTCTGATAGGTAAGGCGGTACCTGTCCATACGTGATCCGACGGGGGACGACCCGGCGGTCCATCCGCCTGCGCCTGTCTGCGATAGGGCTGCATCGTAGATGAGGATGATTTCCTGGCTGCGCTTCACGCGCGAAATCTTGTACGGCACACGGCGCTTCCCGGTCTGCGGGTCGACCTGCGTGCCCCAGTACCCGTCCAGCGACGGCATGAGCCGCGGGTGACTGGCAAAGTGGCTCAACGTATTGTTCGCCGAGTCGGCCGAGTCGTCGTTTGGCGCCTCAGCGCAACGGAAGACCGCGCGCGTCCTGCCAGTGATGCCGCCGGTCGCGAAGTTCTCGTCGTAGTTGGCACCGGCCTTGTTCGTGATGTAGCTCTGAATCAGGATCGTCCAGTCGCCTGCCTTGCTACCGTCGAAACCACCGGCCACTCCAGTGGCCGGGTTGAACCCGCCATCCCAGAACCCGTATGGCAGCGAGCCCTTGTTGCCGTTCGTGTAAAGCGTGATGCCCTGCCCAATCGACCGAAGATTAGCTAAACAAGCGACAGTGTTGGCCGCAGCACGGGCGCGATTGAGCGCCGGCAGTAGCATCGAAATGAGCAAGGCAATAATTCCGATTACAACGAGCAGTTCCACCAGGGTGAAACCAAGGCGGCCAATCAGGCGGTCGCGGATGTCGTGACGACGCATAGGATGCCTCCAGGGATGTGAATCGCAATGCGATGGCGTAAGTCGCGTGGGTCCCGGCGGGTACACATGCCCACACCTGTGGGGCGCGACGAGAGATGATCATTCGGGTGCCGGCAAGAGCACCTATTTGCGAACGATGCCACGGATAATAGGCAAACGTTTACCTATTATGCCTTACGGATTGAGAAGCGTCAAAGTGCAAAGAACTTTTTCCGCTAGCTGCGGGAATCGCTGCTGCGTAGGCGTGGACGATGTGAAGGCTTGCGACCGCTATTTTCGACCGCCGTGCGATGGCAACAATCGCATCGTCGCGAAGGCCTGCTAGGTAAACGCGTACCTAGCGGACGGGGCTAACCTGCATAGACGGTATAATGACCACCTAAAGTTCCTCATTAGCCGGGGCGCGAGCGGCCGCGTCAGCCGAAGGTCATCAACCCACGTGAGTTCTTCACACAGGTAATACGGAAAGCAACGACCTTTCGGACGCCGGCGGTGGTCCTGCCGAACTGCGCTTAGCGGCCCAGAGTGCTCTTGGATCTTCGGAGTTCGGAGTTCGGGCGCCCGGAATACGGACCTTATCTCTCCGGCCCAACCACTTCATTCTCTATTGCCCAAGCAGCAAGCCAACCTCTGACGGCAGATACTTTTTAGATTAAACGCGCCCAAAAAATTTGCCTGGGTTTTGACAAAAACGAGTTGTGAAGTATTATGGTAAACGTTTACCTTTGCAGCGAACGGCTGGTTCCATATCACGGTCTCAGTTCCACCGGCATCGCGTCGAGCGATGGAGTTCGTCTTCGGCCAGCCGGGCGCTTCGAAGGCACTGATCCACATCGGAGGCTTCGATGATGTCTCAACGTGTTCTCGCTGCATTGACGCTCGTCGGCGGGCTCGTGCTGTCGTCCACGTCGACCCATGCGGTCGTCGTGATCGGAGATTTCGAAGGTTCTGACCCCGGCGCCTGGGGCCGGTGGAGCAGCGGGGTGCAGCCGTTCGGGCCGCCGGCAAACGTCGCGCTGAGCACCGAGGACAGCAGCCGCGGCACGACGAGCGTGAAGGCGACGAACGTCGGTTACCAGCAGAACCTCGCGTACGGCGCCAATGCCGCCGCCCGCACCGCGTTCGCCGTGAACACGACGCTTATGCTCGACGTGATCACCACCCCGTCGTCGGCGCCGAGCGGATATTGGCAGGTCTTCGAACTGATCCTCAATTCGCAGGGCGGCGGCTGGACCAACGTCACCAGCGGCCTGACAAACACCAGCGGTACGGGTAACAATATCTATTGGGGCCCCGGGCCCGGCGACGACGGCCGGCGCGTCGTCACGTTCTCGCTCGACTACAGTGCGGTCAAATCGTCCTGGTCGTCGCTAGCCAACGGTACGCCCGGCTGGGTCGAGCTCGTCTTCTCGCTGAACAACGACGGCGCCACCAACCCCGAGCACGCGGTGGCGTACATCGATAACGTTCGGCTGGTCGGTGACCCGGCTGCCGTACCGGAACCTGCGGCCGTTGGCGTGGCGGGAGTCGCGGCGGTCGGCGCGCTCATGCGACGTCATCGGCGGGCGTAGCGCCTGGCGGCGCGCGGCCGTTGGCAAAAGATTTGTCAGCGCGGCGACGCTGCCGCCACGGCGACATTCGACCGACCGGTTCTTCGCAGCTCAATCCCATCTCCTACCGGGAGCGTAATGATGTACCGCACGTTGCTCGCTGGCACCACGCTCATACTTGGCGTCGCCACGACCGCGACGGGACAGTCCGCCACCCTGCCGTTGCCGGGCACGCTGCGGGCGGCCGTCGGTGACCGCATGCTCATCGGCACCGCAATCATGGCCCAGGATCTGCAGGACCCACGGCACGCCGACCTGATCACCAGGGAGTTCAACTGCCTGACCGGGGGAAACGAATTCAAGCCGGACGCTCTGCAAAAGATGAAAGGCACGTTCACCTTCGAGAAGGCCGATCAACTTGTTGCGTTCGCAAAG
Organism: Tepidisphaeraceae bacterium; assembly: GCA_035998445.1. NCBI lineage: Bacteria > Pseudomonadati > Planctomycetota > Phycisphaerae > Tepidisphaerales > Tepidisphaeraceae > Tepidisphaeraceae bacterium. Next base: position 10,360 of record DASYHQ010000036.1, read on the forward strand.
CGGCACGACATGAAGGTCGTCGGTCACACACTGCTGTGGCACAACCAATCGCCCGCGTGGCTGTTCCAAAATGCTGACGGAGAGCCCCTTCCCCGCGAGGCGGCGTTGGCGAATTTGAAGGACCACGTCGCCGCCGTAATTCAACACTTCGGCAACGACGTGGTCGGATGGGACGTGCTGAACGAGGGCATCACCGACGGCGACGACGGTTACCTGCGCGACACGCCGGCCCGAAAGGCGATTGGCGACGACTACGTGGTGCAGGCGTTCAAGATTGCCCACGAGGCGAATCCGAACGTCGAGCTGTACTACAACGATTACAACATTGAGAACCCGGGCAAGCGTGAACGCGCCCTGAAGCTGATCCGCGAGTTGAAGGCCGCGGGCGTGCGACTGGATGCGGTCGGCATCCAGGGCCACTGGCTGATCAACTTCCCCGACGCGCAGGTGCTCGACGACGCCATCACCGAGTTCGCCGCAGAAGGTGTGGAAGTAATGATCACGGAGATGGACATCGACGTCCTGCCCCGCCGGTCGACCGGTGCCGACATCACGCTTCGCGAGGCCGGGGCCGACCCGTACAAGGAGGGACTGCCCGCGGACGTGCAGCAGAAGTTGGCCGAGCGGTACAAGGCCTTCTTCGACGTGATCGTTAAGCATGCCGCCGACGGCGTCGTGACCCGTGTGTCGCTCTGGGGCACCACTGACGATCACACCTGGCTCAACAATTTTCCTGTACGCGGGCGGACAAACCACCCCCTGCTCTTCGACCGCAACTTCGCCCCCAAACCCGCCCATGCCGCGGTGTTGGAGTCGCTGAAATCGCTGGGCGGCGCGAGCGCGCAGAATTAGGAAACCGGCTGGCTTGGCCATCACGACCACAAGGGTCGCCACGACCTGCGGCGACGACGTTGACGCCTTCGCGCAAGTCTGCCGCGGCGGCGTCGTGTGGCACCTCACCCAGCACGGCCGCGTCGAGGACCGGGCGATTCTGCGCAAAGTCGCCGATCGGCGGTTCCGGACGGCTGCCCCGCTCGGCGTCGGTGCCGATCTTGACCTCAAGCACGATGGTGGGACGTTCGGCGCCTTCGAGCACGGACTCGGCGGAGTGGAGCGGGTCGTTCGTCGAGTGGCAGAACGCGATCTCCCGGCCGTCGCGCTTCGTGAACGTCACGCCCGGCTCGCTCGTGGCCGACGCGTCGGCCGCAACGTGCGGTCATCGGCGTCGGTGTAGCCGAACGACCGCAGCACGTCGCGCAGCGGGTTCTGGTCGTTGAACTTGTCGATGACCTCGGCCTGACCATTGAGGGACGGGTGGGCGCGGTCGGTGGCCGTTGGGACCTGGGCGGCACTTTCCAGTTCCTGCCGCGTGTACGGTGCCTCGTCGAGCTTTCGCGCGGCCGCCATCAGCGCGTCGGCGCGGGCTTGGGAGACGACCGGCACGTCGATGAAGCAGCCGGACAGCAGGGTGTACGTTCCGGCTGGCCCGGGCGACGGCGGCATCACGGCGTAGCCGCGCTCGCCGCGCGTCTCGATGGCGACCGAGCGGCCGGTCGGTTCCGCTTCATTTGACATCCACGCCAGCTTCTCGCAGCCGCCCGGGCTCGGGCAGATCATCGCCACGTGGATGCCACCGCTCTGCGTCTGGCAGCCCGTCGGCCAGCTCGCCGACCAGCTCGCCGACCAGCGTCACCCACGCGTCGTAGAAGCGACGTTCGTCGAAGTCGAGCACGAGGTGACCGCCCTGGCCGCGACCGGAGATCGTGCCGCACACCGCGGCGAACGCCTGGGCGCCGCGCCACTTGGCCAGCTGCTCGGGGGCGGCGATCGCGGCCTGGAACGGCTTCCACGTGCCCGACTGCTTGAGTTGGCCCGTCTTGGGGTCCGGCCGCTCGACCTGCGGCAGCAGCTTCCTGTGCGGCCGCTTGGTCGTGCGGCAAATCGGCACGACGGACACGCCACCGGCGACGGCACGAAGCATTTCGTCGTAGATGCTCATCGCTCGCCCTCTTCCACGTGGAGCGTCACCCGCTGCACCCGCACGGCGGCGTTGCCGAACTCACGGCGGACGTAGCCGGCGAAGACGGTGGCCAGGGCCCGGCCCGTGTCGATCAGGCAGGACCGGCTGGCGTGGTCTAGCCCGATCAGCCGCAGCACCGTCGCGTGGTCCTGCTTGGCCGCCTTCTCCAGCCGCTTGTCCTCAGCCTTCAACTCCGCCAGCCGCCCCTCGACCTGTGCCCGCGCCGCCCGTACCGTCTCAGCCACCACCGCAGGGTCGCTGCCGATGCTGCGGATCTGCTCGACGACGAACGCCTCGTTCTCCGCCGCCGGCACCGACTTGCTCTGGCAGGTGTCCCAGCCCCGCTTGTGGGCGTTGAGGCAGACGTAGTAGCGGTACCGCTTCGTCCCCTTGCTGCTGTACGTGTTCCCCATCGAGCAGTCGCAGGGGCTGCAGCGAAGGATACCTTTAAGTAATGCGCCGTGGCGATTGCGGACGGCGGCACCGCCGGTCTTGCCGTTGCGACTGAGGACCGCCTGCACCTTCTGGTAGGTCTCGTCATCCACGATCGCGGCGTGCTCGCCGGGGTGGACCTCTTCCTTGTACCGCACCTTGCCGGTGTAGACGACGTTCGTCGGCAGCTGGTGCAGCGTGCTCTTGTTGAACGGCTGCCCGCCGCGTGGCGTACCGTCCCGGCCGACCCACGCCTTCGCCGTCCACCCGAGTTCGGTGATGGCGGCGACGGCCGGGATGAGGGCTCGGCGGTAGAGGTAGATCGAGAAGATACGCCGTACCTGCGTTGCCTCCGTATCGTTCACCACCAGCTTGGGGCCCTGCGGGCTGCGCAGCACGTCGTAGCCCAACACCGGGCGGCCCCCGGCGAACTTGCCCTTCCTGCGGGCGGCGGCGATCTTGTCCCGGATCCGCTCGCTGATGATCTCCCGCTCGAACTGGGCGAACGACAGCAGCACGTTCAGGGTGAGCCGTCCCATGCCGTGGGTCGTGTTGAAGTGCTGGGTCACGCTGACCAACGCGACCTTGTGCCGGTCGAACACCTCCATCAGCTTGGCGAAGTCCAGCAGGGAGCGACTGAGGCGGTCGACCTTGTACACCACGACGCAATCCACCAGCCCCGCCTCAATGTCCTTCATCAGCCGCTGCACCGCCGGACGTTCGAGGTTTCCGCCGGTGAAGCCGCCGTCGTCGTAGCGATCGGGCAGGCAGGTCCAGCCCTCGGTCTTTTGAGAAGCGATGTCGGCTTCCGCACTCTCCCGCTGGGCGTCGAGCGTGTTGAACGCCTGCTGCAACCCTTCCTCGGTGCTCTTGCGGGTGTAGATGGCGCAGCGGATGGTCTTCTGCGGTTCAATGATCTTCTTCACTTGGCCTCTCCTTCTGATAAGAGGTTGAAGAACCCGTAGCCGTTCCAGTGGCTGCCGGTGACGGCCTTGGCGACGGCGCTGAGGGAGCGGTAAACCGTCCCGTCCCACTCGAAGCCCTTGGGAAGCACCGTCACTTGGATGAGGCGGCCTTGGTACTGCCGCGTGAGGACCGCCCCCGGCATGGGCAACCGACGGTTCATCGGTGGCGCCGGCAGCGTCACCGTTTGCGCCACAGCGGGCGTGCGGGGAACGGTGGTGCGAAGGTCGGCGTCGCGGGCGATCTCGGCCGCCCGCGCCTTGGCCCGCTCGCTGAGGCCCCCTTCGGCCAGCGACTGCACACGCCAGCTGATGCGCTTGATCAGGAAGTCCTTGTTGCCCGACCGCGACGCCTCGCCGAAGATGTCGGCGTACTTCTGCCGCAGCTGCGCAGGGCTCATCTGGGTGAGCTTCGCCAGCTCGGCCTTGACGTTGATGCTCATGCTCTAACTCCTTGTCTCGGATGCGTTAACCACGTTGTCCATGTGTCCACGAGCGGGCCGACACGTCAAGTCGGAACCCGAGTGGAAAGACGGGCCGGGATTGGAGTGGCTGTCCGGGCCTAAAGCACCACGGCGGTGCAGGCGCAGCACGCCCATGGCGGCGAGGATCGCGGCGACCTCGCAGAGGCGGTCATTAACGGACATCACAGACGGGTCGGTCGGGTCGAGGTACGACATCGGTACTCCGGGTGGAGGCGATGCCCGCAACGACCTTCTCCTTGAGACGGGTGTGCTGCCTGGCAACGGGTTTTGTCGGGACCAACGCGAAGTCCCCTACCTGTTAACTACCGGGTTGGGGCGAGGAAGGGGTGGGAGAAGTTGACCTTTTCCCATTGAGTCGTGCCGTCATTTTTACATTCGCATGAAACGCCCGCTGATCGACGCAGTACAAGGCGTTGCGGTGCTGGCCAAGCGGCAAGTACCCATCACCGGAGGATCGCCCGTGGACATCGTGCGCTGCGTCGTCGCCATCGCCCTTTGCGTCAGCTCCGCGCTCTGTGGTGTTGGCCAAGCCAGCACAGGCGACCGGGCGATCATCGACACCGACTTCCGCACCAACTGCGACGACGCCGGCGCGCTGGCGATGCTGCACGCGTTGGCGGACCGCGGCGAGTGCGAGATCATCGGCGTCGTCGCCAGCACCACCGGGCCCCACGTGGTCGCGGCGATCGATGCGGTCAACACCTACTACGGCCGCGGCGACCTGCCGGTCGGCCTCAGCCCCCGGCCGTCGCTGCCCGAGGGGCCCGGGGCCGACAACTACGCGCCGGCCCTGGCGGACCCGGCGCGGTTCCCCAGCGACGCCACCAACGCTACCGCGCCCGAGTCGACGGCGCTCTACCGTAAGCTGCTCTACGGGTCGCCCGACGGCAGCGTGAAGATCGTGGTCGTCGGCGGGCAGAGCTGCCTGGCGATGCTGCTGCAGAGCGCGGCCGACCACGAGGCCGACGGCTCGATCGGCGTTACCGGCGCGGACCTCGTCCGCGCGAAGGTGAGGGAGACCGTCATCATGGGTGGCGCCTTCCGCCAGCCGAACCGCTGGGAGTTCAACATCAAGCTCGACGTGAAGGCCGCCGACGCGGTCGCGCAGCATTGGCCGGGACCGATCGTCTACTCCGGGTTCGAGGTCGGCGATCGCGTGATGACCGGCGGCACGCTCCAGCACCCGGACACGAACCCGATCGCGCTGGCGTACACGCTCGGCCAGCACACGGGCGACGGGGTCGGCAAGCCCGGCCCGCGTCAAAGCTGGGACCAGACCGCCGTCTACTACGCCGTTCGCGGCACGGGCGATGCCCAGTCGCCGCTGTGGCGACTGAGCGACCCGGTCACGATTCGCTTTAAGGGCAAGACCGAGTTCGCACCCGCCGTCGATGCCCTCGCGCCCGATCAACTGCGGCGCTACCTGATCGACGCAGCACCCAAGGCCGAGGTCGCCGGTCGGATCGACGTGCTCATGCTGCAACCGCTGGCCGACAGATAGCGCCCCACGCTGGCCCGGCCACGTCCGCGCAGGGATGCAGAGGCCGGGATGCAAGGGCCTCAACCGCTCGCCCAGTCCGCGGTGTCCAGGGAAAAGCGAGCCTAACCCCCGCCCCGTCCCGGCCGCGGCGGTAAGCGATGTGCTAGACTGTGCGAGCAGGATCGTCACGATAATCGTTTGCCGTCGATCCACGCAATCCAACAGAAGGCGAGGTGCTATGCCCGACATGCTGGTGAAGTTATATGACCTGCCGCCGCGCCATGCGGCGGTGGCGCGATGCGCGGCCGAGGGCATCACGATCCGTGGGGCAATGCCGTACGAGAAGACGATCGTGCTGGGCTGGATCCGACAGGAGTTCCAGGTTGGCTGGTCCGATGAGGCCGACGCCGCGTTCGCCCGCCAGCCGATCAACTGCATCATCGCGACCGACCGGGGACGCGTGGTGGGCTTCGCGGCCCACGACGCCACCGCCCGCGGCTTCTTCGGTCCCACCGGTGTGCAGGCGTCGCACCGTAATCGAGGCATCGGCAAGGCACTGCTGCTCTATAGCCTGCACGGGATGGCCGACCTAGGCTACGCCTACGCCATCATCGGGCAGGCCGAGGAGAAGGCGCGCGACTTCTACGCGAAAGCGGTTGGCGCCACGTTGATCCCCGGCTCGGATCCGAGCATCTACCGTGACTGGTTGAAGTCGTCTTAAAGCGACTCTCCTCTCCCCCTCCCGGCCGAGACGGACGATGGCGGGCGTGGCTAAGTGTGGTCGGCGGGTAAAGGTTCCGCTTGTTCGGCAACAACAATCTCCCACATTGAGCTACGTCAACCGCTGACGCCACCCTTGGAACGGCACGCACGACCTGGGCGTAAATGTCGTCGCGCACCCGGACCCGTTCGGCGTGCAGGCGCCGCTGCTGAAGATCCAGTGTAAAAAGCGGGGCAAGCACTGCCGGCCCGCCTGCGATAGCGTGTTAGCGATGACCAACCGTCAAGCATCACGAGCTGATGTGCCGGGAACGAAAGACAAACCAGCGGTCGCCCGTTTGGGGTCACCGCTGGTGATGGTGATGGGGGAGCTGGTCCCAGCTATCGACGTCTGGCTAGGAGAACCAAGCCGCCCATCGTGAGCAGTGCGGCCGTCGCAGGTTCGGGCACCGCGGCGACCGTGGCAAAGCCGATGTCGTCGATGCCCGCGGAGATCACACCACCGCTAAGCGTGATGGCGACGGTGGCGATGTCATGCTGACCATCGGGCGTTTCGAAACCAAAATAGACGTCGCGCCCGCGAGAATTGCCGCTCGCACCATCATCTAAGTCGGAATTGGACCCCCTCGCCGTCTGAATGTTCAGCAGGTTTCCCAAGCTATCGAAGTACGACACCTCCGCCGAATGGCTCAGGTACAGATTGGCGACCGCGAACCCGACCGCTGCCACGGAATTGACGCCGGTGGCAAAGGCGCCGGATGTCGAATCGTAGGAGCCAAACGTGATGTTGAGCGTCGCCGTGTTGGCGGTGGAGTTCAATCCAACGATCTCAAGGGCCGACGTGCCAGATGTCACGCGATGCAGGTTATTTATGTCCCTGCCCGAGTTGGCCGAATACGAACCGCTGAAGGAGAGGCGGACGTCGGGCAACGTCGGGTCTGAAAAGCTCAAGTAATTCGTCCCGGCCGCAATGTTGGAGCCCGACGTCGGGTTGTCCGTAAACTGCTGGATCGCCTGGAAGTCGGTGCGGGCCTCCAAGGTTGCCTGCGGCGTCAGGACATTCGAGCCTGACGCACTGCCGTTCGTATCGATCGTCTGTGCACCGGCCGGGTCGATGGCGCCTGCGCCCGCCACCAGCACCGGGTTCGTCAGCACCGCAGCATCGACGCCGGCCGACATCCATCCGGCAACGCAGGTTGCCGCCATACATACCAACAGTTTGCTCTTCATTTCGCTCATCTCCAAAATGCTTCGCGTTTGAAGCGACTATTCTTCCCACTATCGTGGCTGAGCATCGGCGCAGCCACACACATAGCGTGCGGCTCAATCGAGCTCGACGCGCACCGCGGTGCCACCGGCTTGCAGTGACGTTTGGACTGTCTTCGTCTGCCGACCCGCCGTCACGGTCACCTCGTACTGGCCGTGGAACCCGCGGACGTCAAATACGCCGCGCTCGTTGCTCCTGCCGCTGGCATCGGTCCACCAGTTCTTGAATACGAGGTGCTCGTAGACCTGGCCTGCGGGCTTGATGCTCCAGTCCTCCCGGAACAGCGCCGCGTTGGCTTTCCAATGAGCCCCCTGCCAGAACCCCCACATGACGACCGCGCGGACCGACGGGTGGCTGTAGGTGATCGTCAGGTAATCGCGCAGGTAGTCGGCCTGAAGTTGCTCATCCTCGGTGCCGATGTCGAACTCGGTGATCTCGATCGGGAGGTTGAACTCGGACAAACGATCCAAAATCTGCAGGACGCGATGCGGCGGTACCAGGCGAGCGCCGAAGTGGCTTTGATCGCCGAGCGCATCCAGCGGCGCTCCACGGTCGAGGAGGAACTTCACCGTGTCACAGAACGCAGCCAGGTGACCCTCGTGAAAGCCAATGACGCCGTAATCGTTGAGGTACAGTTTGGCGGCCGGATCGGCGGCACGGGCCAGCTTGAACCACTCAACCATCTCTTCCATGCCGAGGATGTCGGTCAGCACGTGGTTGTCGTGATGCTCGTTGACGACGTTCCACGACTTAATGGTGCCCGCCATCGTCGCCACCTTCGACGTGATGTGAGCGCGCACCCGTTGTCGCAGCCATTCCGCCGCTGCTTCCTTGCCGTCGGCCTTTACGTGGGCCTCGTACTCGGCCTTGCTGGCTTCATTGCGTGAGGGCGCTTGCCAATTCACGCCGTTGTATGTGCCGTTTATTTCGTTGGTCGTGGTCGGGATATGGGTCCACTTCTGCCAGACCATATGCGTTCCGTGCAGGTCATTCACCCCGTGAGACTGCAGCCACGCCGCGGTCTTCAACTCGTTTGGCCGGCCCGACTCTTCCCACCATCGCCAGGAGAGACCTGACACCACTGCGCGGTTGAACAAGCGGGTCAGTTCCTGTCGATAGCGCTCGGCCCCGGGCTTCGTCGAACGATCGCCGACGACCCACCGTGACTCTGCGACGTTGCCGAAGCCGAAGGCGTGTCGCTGCATCTGGACGCGCACCTGCGCATCGCGAACCGGTTGGCCGTCGCCATCGCGCACCTCGACGGTCAGGTCGGCCTTGCGATGCTTCTCGATACGCGCGGCCGCCTCGGCACGCCACGCCGCGTCCGGTTCGCGGCCGATGTAGGTCAGACGAGTCCGTGGAAGCGAGTCCACCGACACATCGGGACCGTAGTTGCGTAGCGACATCCCCCCTACGTCGACCACCTGCGGGTCGTAGCCAAGGGCGATCACGAACTTGCCCTCGCCCACCGCGACGTCTTCGACCGCCCTGAACGGCAACTCGTACTGCTGCCATTCTCCTCCGGCGCCTACGCCGAATCGAAGGTGGCTCGTGTGAGGAGGATGGATGCGTTGAAACAGAAACTGCGCCGTCGCCTCCCTCGTCTCCGTCCGTACCTGCTCGGCGCGTATCGAGAACCGGGCGTGTAGCACGTCCCCCTTCTTGATCGGCTCCGCATTCGAGATCATCAGCTGAATGTCGTACCAAGCGTGCGACGGGCCGTTCGTGTTGATGCGCAACGCCGTCGTGAAGGGCTGCCCATCCACGGCGACCTGCGTCATCTCGCATCGGCGGGCGTTGGAGCCCATGAGTCGGAACGCGTCGAGGTCATCGCCGTTCATCATCGGCTCAGCTGCGCCGTGCACGTGCACGGCGGCAAACGTCGCAAGCGCCGTCAGCATCAACGGTATCGAGTGAAGCACCTTCAGCATGTCCACTGCATCCCTTCGCACTCTTTGTTCGCAAATCGATCTAACGCGCCAGGCTGTCGGCCGCGCGCATCACCGTTGATCGAGCCGCCACTTGGGGAACCGAAATGCCGGCTCGTTCGGCAGGTTGTCCATCTGGGCTACAACGGTGGGCAGCGTTTTGGTCACGATGCTCTCCGCGTGTCCGTCGAAGAAGACCATGTTGGTGATCGTGCGGTTCCGGTGGCGGGCGTTGATGAACCGCGGGCTACGATTGAGGCGGCCGAACCCATCGAAGATCATGACGACCTCCGCCGACATGCGGATCATCGTCATCTTGTTCAACCGGGTCTGGTGACTGGTCGTGGTGAAGTCCCAAGGCTGCATTGGCCACAATTCCAGGCGTGCGTTGTACGCGGCGACGTTTCCGGCATTGTTCGCGTCGTACGTGGTCAGTGGTTGAAGCGAGTTGATGCCGTACCACATGTCGTAGTACCGATTCACGCCGCCCGCGGCCCGTGTGGCCATCACGGACCATCCTCGCTGGTACATCGCGCCCGCTTGGTCCTCACTTGTCGCCGGGCGCGAGGCCGCTGATAGGCCAGCGCCGTAGAAGTCAGTATCGATGCCATCAGGACAACGGAAGACGGAGCTCGACGTGCTGCCGTCCGTGGCGTTGAGTCCGGGCGCAGGCAGGTATTTGCCCACCACGAGGTAGGCCGCAACTGTATCCTCTTGGCGGCCACTGCCGACCGAACGCGAAGGTGGCAGGTAGTCCTTATTCGCCATGGCGTACAAGCGCACCCCAAGTCCGATCTGCCGCAAGTTCGATAGGCAAGCGGCCGTGTTCGCTGCCTGACGGGCCTTGCCCAAGGCGGGCAATAGAACAGATATGAGCAGCGCGATAATGGCGATCACGACCAAAAGTTCTACCAGCGTGAACGCATTTTGATTTCTTTTCAGCATCTCCCTGACTCCGTTAGAGAATCGACCGGCCAACGGTCCACGCTGGCACCAGCCATTGCGGCCCTTCCGGTTGCATCGTCGGTCACGGCCCCCAAGCCGTGCTCCCAGCACGCCAGCGCGTTGGTACCAGGACTGAGGCACCGCCGCTCATGCTATCTGGATCTTTCGACAGACGTTCAAGCATCATGCCGGCCGCCATCTTTCCGATCGCGAATCGTTCGAAGCTGGCACGGCTCAGGGTGGGCCACTGCTCGACGATCTGGTTTGCATCATCGCAGCAGACCAACCCGTAATCCCAGCCTGGACATAGTCGCATGCCGATGCTCACGTACTGGACGCGCCGGGCCAAGGGCACGGTGCTGGCAATGATGGCCGTGTCCTTCCGCAGGTGGGGTTCCACCATAGCCCCGAGCTTGGCGGCATGATGCGGCCCCACACAGACCTCAGTCACCTCGACATCTGCGGCTCGAAGTACTTCCATCGCACCGGTAAAGCGTTCGCTATGGCTGTAGTGAATATTCGCCTCTGGTGCCACACCGATGTACGTCGCCCGCCGGTAACCCAAATTTACGATGGTCTGTGCGGCCAAGCGTCCGGCCTGCAGCTCGTCTCGACGAATGCACCATTGGTCGCGCCAAATGTTCGTGTCGAGCCAGACACAGGCGGGCACGTGCCGCTCGGCCTGAGCGTACACGTCCGGCGGCAAGCGGTCTGTGATGATCAGACCGTCTAGCAGGCGTTCGCGAAAGACACGCGAACCCGGCCGCGAGTCATCGGATATGTCGCCGAAACGGACGATTGACAAGACGTAACCGGTTTCCTCGAGCCGTTCGTTGATGCCGAGGATGAATTCGAAAGCCGCAGCATTGGTCAAACGGTGGCCGGGCGCGTTACGTAATAGGACCCCGATCTGCCGGGTGGCCTGCAAACGTATCGCACGGGCGGACGCATTGGGGTGAAAGTTCAGCTCCGCCGCGATCATCTCCACCTTAGCAGCGCAGGCGGCGCTGATGCGCGCCGTGGCCGCGTTCCCGTTCAGCACCTGCGAAACGGTCGGCACCGAAACGCCAGCACGAATGGCGATTTCCTTCAAGGTCACCATGGCTGAAAGAGTACATGCAAAACCGTTCTTGCGTGGGTGCAAAATTAATTTAGCAACTTGAGTGTATCTGAGGGTATCTCTTCGGCTGTCTCCCTCCGCCGCTCCGCGTTAGTCTTCTGCGTCGCTGCCCTCATAGTCGGAACATCTCTCTAGTCCTGAGACGTGGGCGGATGCCGTTGCGGCCATTTCCCTATTCGCACCCATTCCAACACGGCCCCCCGAACCGGACACGGTTGTTAACTGCCAGTCGGAAATAGAGCGGAGAATCCGAGAGTTCTGCGGTGCGGAAGGCCGGGAAGGTCGAACGCGACCTAAAAGCGGCGCCCTCTCTCCCTCTCTTCATCCCGGCCACACGCCAAACCCTCAGATTTCCGCCCAAAAACGAGCGAACCCTGTTAATTGGAAGTAACAGGGTTCGCGGAAAACTATATACACATTGCCAGACAAGGATTTATGAATCTACCCGTGCCTGACCCTCTTCGAACTTTCTCTGCCTGTTCTGCAGGAGCGGCTGCCCATGGCCATCGGCCTGTTGCGCGCCGGCAAGAGCATCCAGACCGACGTGCACAAGGACTACCTGATCGCCGGTGAACTAGCGCTGGATGGCCGCGTGCGGAAGATCAAGGGTGGGCTGTCGATGGCGATGCTGGGGCGCGAGAAGAAGCTGCGCGGCGTGATCCTGCCGGCCGAGAACTGCCGCGAGGCCGCGGTGGTCGATGGCGTCGACGTCATCCCCGTCCGCACGCTCGCCGACGCCGTCAGCTTCCTGAACGAACTGCTGCCGATCGAACCGTACGAGCTGAACGGCCAGCCGTACCTGGCGTCGCAGATCTCCTCCCCGCTCGACTTTGCCGACGTGCGCGGGCAGGAAGCGGTGAAGCGCGCGATCACCGTCGCCGCCGCGGGAAACCATAACGTCCTGATGTCGTGTCAAGTTCTACCTAGTACCGATTTTGGTAGGATGTGGGGATGAACGACACGCCGGAAAAGCCTTTGGACGCTGCGGTTCTCAAAGTGTTGATCGCCGAGGCCGCGCGGATCGAGGAGGATTCAACCTACTCCGCTAAGGGGCAGTACGAGTGTGCGGATGCCTGGGCTTACCGAAATCTTTGGATCGGCATCCCCACAACCGTAGTCGCTGCCGGTGCGGGTGTAGTCGCCCTGAAGGATCAGCCGATCCTCGCCGGTATCATGTCTCTTGCGGTGGCCGCGTCGTCTGCGGTCTTCACGTTCCTAAATCCGCGCGAGCAAGCGTTGAACCACTTGGCCGCGGGCAACGCGTTTAAGGCACTTCAGAACGATGCCCGAATCTTCTACACGATCGAATGCGTTCACCGCCCGAACGATGCGGGGCTCGTCGCCGATCTTAAGGCCCTCAACGAACGGCGGAATAAGCTGAACGCTGAATCCCCCCAGCCATCACGGAAAGCATTTGAGCGGGCGCGGAAAGGAATCGAGGCCGGCGAGGCTAGGTATGCCGTTGACGCGGAAAAGTCTCGGCCGGCCTGACGTCGTTTGCTTCCAGATCTTGGCCGGGGTGAATCCCACCACCCTGCCATTCGCCCGTTACGAGCCACGACTCATAAAAGAAAAGCCAGTGCATGATCCACGGCACGATCGTCGTCGCTAGGACGCATTCTGACGTGAAGTCGGCGTAGTAGAGGCATAGGTCGCCGTGCATGTACGTGTGCGGCTGTCGCTCGTCTGGCTTGCGACGTTGTAGCTCCGGCGATTCGACCCATGCTTTTGGCTTTCCGCCGACGCGGTACTCGATGCGGACGGTGTAGATGTCGTTTATCGGCGTCGGCTGAAGCTGCCCGCGGCACACGAGGATTGTGCCCGTGGGCTCCTTGATGATTTCCCGCGTGAAGCCGGGGTGCAGCCTCTCCATCCACGCCGCTTGCTCGTGCAGACCGATCGCGCGGATGGGAGCATACCTAGTCACCATAAAACGAATTCGACGGAATCGCGATGGACGCGGCGGCGGGCGTGGCCGTCGTTAGTGCAGACGTCGCGCGGGTCATGCGGATATCGCCGCTGCTCCTCGCGGTGGCGTAGCGGTCGGTGTACGTCTTCACGGCGTTGTTCACGATGCCGCTGCCGGTCGGGTCGAACAGGTCGTTCAACAATGCGGCGATCTTTGTCATGCTCCGTTCGCGCTGGAGCTGGATCATCTTAGCTTTGAACTCGCCCACGAAGGCCAGGAAATCGAGATAGAGCTTGTAATTAGCCTGCCAGTCCGCCGCCAAGTTCTCGGCGGGGTTCGTCGGGCACGGGACGCTCCGGATGCCGGATTCGTTCCGGGCCTTCTGCTCGATCCGGTCCAAGTTGTTCATGATCGCATCGAGCAGGTTGTTCTCTTGCCCGTAGAAATCGGCATTGATCGTCGTCAGCACGATGGAGCGCGGCGTGTTTTCGCAACCATCAAAGTGAACGTCGCGACGACGCTTGAAGAGTTGGACGACGCGTTGGAGCATGGTCTTTTCGAAGCTCGACACGTTCGGCGGGAGTGGCTGAACCGACGCCATTGCGCGTTGCTCTACCATCGGAAGTGCCTGGGCGGCGAACCAATTGATGTACCGCTTGGGGTCGGTCTTCACCCATTCACGGCGTTCGCGGTCAGGAATGACAAGCCCGGTGGGGCCATCCTCGAACGAGGGGACGGCCGGCACGATCTCTAATCGGTACTGGCGTTCATAGGTCAGGATGATGCACCGCGCATCCACGGACATCATCCCCCGATATGTCTCGTGCGCCTGCATCCGGTCCAGCACGTTGTGGAACAGCGTCACGGGGCTAATGAGGTACTTGTCGCGTTGCAGCACGCAAATCATAACTTGGTCCGGTCTTCCTGCCCTTCCGTCGCAGATCCTCCGTTCCACATGTAGACGTGTGGCAGCACGTCCGGCCCGGGAGCGGGTCGCGACAGCTCGATGACGTTGGACGGGTCGGAATATTGACCGCCGCCGTAGGCCCGCACGCGAACGTACAACTCGTCCGCATCGCGATCGGTGTCCCAGTGATGGTAAAGGGTCGCGTGTTCGGAGTTCGTCCCGGTGTAGTTCCAATAGCCGTACCAATGATAGTAGTAGTTGTCCCACGTCACGCCGTCGGTGCTGCGTTCGATGACGAACCCATCCTCGTGACCGCTGTTATCCGCCCAAGTTAGATTGTAGTTGGCATAGAACTGGCCGACATTGTCACCGCCAAGCGACCCGGCCCGCGTGCGGGACGCGAGCGAGGCCGACAGTCCCGACGGGCTCGCCGGCCTCGCATAAGCCCAAGTTGCATACGAAAACGACGACGAGACATCCTCGTACTTCGCCTTGATCCGGTAACTGTACCGGACGCCCTCCGTGACGCCTGTGTCTTGAAATTCGCTCACACCCGCGTCGAGCGTAACCAGCGGTTTGAACTCTTCGAGTGGCTCGGCGGGATTGTAATGGGTCGGACCGGTCCACTGCTGCCGTTCGACGACAATCTGAGCGTTGCCACCACCAGGTTCCCAGGACAGTTCGATGCGGTTGGCGACGTTGATCGTCGTCTTCAGGCCTGTGGGCGCGGTGACCGCGATGAGGACCGGAGAAAATGCGGACGGACCGACGGCGTTGTAGGACTTAATGCGGAAGAAGTAAGCAGTGCCCGGTTTAAGGTCCGTCAGCGATCTGCTGGTGGTGTTAGCAGGAACGTTGAAGAACTTGACGCCGGACGTAAACGCTTCGTCCGACGCCTGCTGGATGACGAAACCGCTCTCGTTGTCCGACGCGTAGCCCCACGTCAGGGAGACGTACGATGTCCGCTGGTTCACCGCCGACAGCCCCGTGGGGACCGCGGGCGCACCGCTCTCGCCTGGAATGCCGGGCGACGGGTCGGGCTCACCGACAGGGCTATTGCCACCGCCGAAGCCGTCCTCATCTTCCTCATCAACGACTCCGTCACCGTCGTCGTCGTTGTCCTCGTCATCGGGGATGCCGTCGTTGTCGTTGTCGGTATCGACCGGGTCGGCAATTCCGTCGTTGTCGCTGTCGGTGTCGTCTAAGTTGGGAACGCCATCCTTGTCGTCGTCATCCGGAACGCCGTCACCGTCGAGGTCGTCGTCCGGGGTCCCGTCGCCGTTCGCGTCGACCGGTGGTGCCTTGGCGATGGCCGACGCCAGGTTTGACGCCAAGGATGCCAAGCCATCGATGTCGACCGAGACGATGTAGTAGTGGTAGGTTGCGCCGGGCGAGATGCCGAGATCAGTATATGAGCGTTTCTCGCCGCCAACGTCGCCACGAGATTTTCAAGCGCAGGCACGAACGTCGCGGAACGGCTCCGATACAACTTGAAGCTGCTCGTCACGTTGCCCGTGCCGCGTTGCCACGACAACGCGATCTTGCCAGGCCCGACGCCGATTGCCGTCAGGTTCTCCGGCGCCCGCGGTCGTTGGATCGCCCGAACGGGCGCCGACTCGACATTCTCCGCAGCCACTGCGGTAACCTTGTAGAAGTAAAACCCTGAAGATGGCAATTCGGTGTCGGTGAAATGTGCGCCGGTCACCAGTTGGTCGTTCAGGAGCGTCGCGGACGAGGGCACGAAGTCTGGGGTCTGCCCGCGGTAGACGCGATAGCCGTAGGTCGTGGGGGCTGCGTTGAGCTGCCAACTGATATCGATGCTCGTACTCGATACCGCAAGGGCGACGACGTCAACCGGCGACGGCGGAACCTTCGGTGCCACAGTCTCGACTTCGGAGGTCGAAGAATAAACCGTGTAGTTGTCATCCAAGCGGTACGAGCGGACGCGATAGCTGTACCGGTTGCGCGGCTCGCCGAAGACTTCGGCGTACTTCTACCGGAGCTGGCTCGGGCTCATCTGGGTCAGCCTCGCCAGTTCGACCTTCACGTTCATAGCCATGCTGTAACTCCTTCTCTCTGAAGTCCTTGGTGCGTTAACCACGGTGTCCCATGTGCTGCATCCCGGCCGACACATCAAGTCGATCGGCGGCGCATTCCGAGTGTGGAACAGGACCAAGATTGGAGTGGCTGTCCGCGCCGAGAGCACCGCGCCTATGAAGGCGCAGCACACCCCTGGCGAGGATCGCGGCCACCTCGGCGAGGCGGTCCTCCACGCACATGTTGGACGGGTCGGTCGGGTCGAGGTACGACATCGGGACTCTGGGTGGAGGCGATGCCCGCAACGACCTTCCCTTTGAGACGGGTGTGCTGCCTGGCAACGGGTTGTGTGGGACCAACGCGAGGTCCCCTACCTGTTAACTACCGGGTTGGGGGGAGGAAGGGGTGGGGAAAAATTCTCCGATCTATACGGAGACGAGGCGCGCGGGTCTGGTGAGGCGGTAACTGCCGGTGCGCTCATAGTAAGAGTAGGTCGCGGGTCCATTCCGGACACTCGTGTAAGTTTGGATCGTGAAGCGGAGGAAAGAGTGTCAGAAGCCGGGGACTGAGCATACCTGAACGGTATAGATCAACTGGAGCATGTCGATGCGTTAGCATGATTAACGAAAAGCAAAGGGGCCCGCACTCCAGGGGAGCTGGGCCCTCTTCGCCGAAACACGCCATGTGCTATCGATCAGCCGTTTGCAGTACCTGGCTAGTAGCGGCTAGTTCTGCTGCTGATTCTGCGGTTGCTGCGCGTTCTGGTTCTGGCCCTGCTGGGCGTTCTGTCCCTGCTGCGGCTGCATGCTGCCCGCGGCGGGCTGGGCGTTGTTGCCCTGCCGGCCGCGGCGGTCGATCTGGGCGGTGTTGCCGTTCATCGTGACCGATTGGGCGAACAACAGCCGCTTGTCCTGCACCTTCACCGGCACGGCGGTGAACGTGATGCTGGCGTCCTTGCTGATGTCCATCTTCAGCTTGTCGGCCGGGCCAAGGTCGACTGCGACCTTGCTGCGCTTGTCGTTGCCTTGGCGCTGCGCGTCGACCATCGCGATCAGGTGCTGCGTGCCGCGGATCTTGGCCTTGTGCGTGCTCAGCACCTTGCCTTCAAGCTGGCGGCCCTGGCGGTTGATCTGCTTCGTCTGGCCCTGCGCTTCCAGCGACCGGGCCAGCACGATGCTCTGCTTGCCGACCTGCGCCTTCGGGCCGCGCACGGTGATCTCGTTGCCAAGCTTCAGGTTCAGGTCCTTGATGGCATCGGCACGGCCGAGGTCGACGATCATCGGTTTGTCCTGGTGCTGGATCGTCACGACGACGTTCTGCCCATCGCGCACCTGCACGAGCTTCATCTTCTGAATTGGGCCGCTGATCGCCTGGGCGCGCGATTCGCGGGCGGCCTCGCTCTGGGCGTGCTGCTGTTGCTGCTGCGTGCCGGCGCTGCCGAACGAGTAGTAGTTGTAGTCATCGTAGACGCCGTCGGCGTTCCAGTCGGCGTACGTGACGTAGGCGTCGTAGGCACCGTCGTTATCGTAGTCGTAGTAGCGCGAGTCGTAGGTGTAGACGCCGTCCTCATCGTTGGCGTACGAGTTGTAGGCACCGGAGTCGTAACGGTCGTAGTACCAGTTGTCGTTGTCATCGGCGGTGTCGTAGCCGTACCACGAGTCGCTATCGCTATCGCCGGCGGTGTCCTTGGCGGCGGAGTACTGCTCGTCGTCCCAGCGCCACCAAGCCTCATCGGTGGGGTTGTAGTCGTTGCCGTCGAACCACTCGGTGATGTCGAGCCAGCCGTCGTCCTCGTAGTACGGGGTGGACGCGCCGAACTCGGCCGCGTTTGCGGAGCGGCCCGCGCCGAAGGCGCCGATGCTGGCGAGCAATGCGAGACGAACGAGGGGTATCTTCTTCTTCATGGCTTTGTCCCTTTCAGGATGCTGGTGCGTCGGGCGCGCCGTAGTGGCGCGCCCTACGCACGGTTAAACAAGACGTTGCACGAGACGATTGATTTGAATTCGTTGACTGACAGCAGTTATGCCGACCGTAGCCCTAGTTCGAGTTGCCTTGGTTCGACGAACCGTTCGAGTTCTGCGGCGGCAGGTTCTGCGAGGCGGTCTCGATGGCGCTGGCCAGGTCCTGAACGACGCGGGACGCGTTAGGCATGCCCGCGGCGCCCGGCTGGGTCGTGGGCGCCTGCTGGCCCGATGCAGTCTGCGCCTCGCCGGGCTGCGATTCGCCAGCCTGCGCGCCAGTTGCCCCACTGGGGGCGATCAGGTTCGACGCGACGAGTTGGGCGTCGGTAACGGTGGAGACGACGTTCTGCGGGGCCTGCTTGCTGGCAAACGTGTACGCCGCCGCCAGCGCCTGCGCCGCGGCCTCGAGGTCATGGCCGGCCATCACGTGCTTGTCGTTCTGCAGGAAGCCAGCGGCCTTCGAATGGTGATGGCTGGACAGTGCCAGCGCGGCCTGCGCGAAGTTGTTGGTCAGCTGCTGCGAGTTGCCCTGCCCATTCTGGTTACCCTCGAGCTTGCCGGCGGCGTTCCGCAGGTCGTCAGCGGCGCTCGTCAATGATTGCTTCGCCTGCCCGCCGGCGCGTGAAGCCTGCATCTCGAGGTAGTTGGCCGCGATGCGCGTCTCGGCGGCGGCCACCTTCGGGTTGTTCTGCTGCAGGGCCTGCTGGGCCTGCAGGAAGTGAATCTGCGGCTCGTTGGCCGTCAACAGGATGACGCGCTCCTCGACCAGCACAAAACCCTCCGGTGCCTGCGACTGCTGCGACTGGCCCGACGCCTGTGCGCCGCTCTGCTGCGACTGGCCGCCCTGCGATTGGCCCGCTTGGCGTTGACCGGCCTGCTGTTGGCCGGCCTGCTGCGACTGGCCGCTCTGGCCTTGCGCCTGGTTCTGCATTTGCCCTTGCTTCTGACTGCTTCCGTCCGACTGCGGGTCGGCGGCACTGGCATAGGGCGCGATGTTCATCGCGGCGGCGGCGGCGGCAAACGTGGCTAGCGTGAGTTGGTTGAAACGCATGGGACACTCTCCTTCTCTGTTGGCTCTTCCAGTACCGACACATACGGCTCGTCGACATCGCGGCCGGCCTCATCCGTCATGGGCCGTGGTGCCGTCGACATGTGTGAGGCCAGAGCAAGTCCCGTTCTTAGCATCGCCCGCGACCGAAAAGGACTGGCCGCGATAAGGCCAACGCGGCTGGGGCGCAAGGCGTCGGAGCAGTCCTTATGAGGAGAACCCTTGCCCGCGTGAAGCCACGCTTGCCGCACCGCCGGCAAGCGTTGGCAGATCAGCGATCACGGCGAACGTAAACGCCCACCCTGCACCACCTTGTGACGCGATGCGGCAAGAGCGAGCCCTACGATATCCTTGAACCTGACGGGCGGTACCTTCGAAACCGGCATTGTGACACGGCCACGACAAAGGCGGCTGACTGCGACAGGAGAATGCCGCCGAACCTGCCCCCCTGCTCCGCGAGCATTTCAGCGGTTCCGCTACGTCGCGGCACCCGTTAAACCCAAGCGTGCTGCAGCACCATCCGCTGCGGAGCGACGATTATGGTGAACGCTTCTAGAAACAACTCCTTCCTGCGATACGGGATCGCACTCGCATCGACGCTGATCGCGTTGATCGTGGCGATGCTGTTCTACGAGCCGGTGGGCCAGCTGTCCCCGTTCTTCCTCTTCTACGCCGCCGTTGCGGTCAGCGCGTGGTTCGGTGGAACGCGACCCGGACTGGCGGCAACTGCGCTTGGGGCGGTGGCGACCACGCACTTCCTGCTGGAACCGCGGTACGTTCTGGATATCGATAGCCACGGGGACTGGGGACGGCTGGGGCTGTTTACCGGCGTGGGTGCCCTGATCGCGTGCCTGAACGGCGCGCTGCGTACCTCGCAACAACGATGCAAGGTCGAAGCGGCCGCGGCACGGCACGCCGAGGCGCGCGCCAAGCAGCTGGCAGACGCGAACCTGATCGGCGTCTTCTTCTGCGATCTGAACGGCACGATCGAGACGTGCAACGACGCGTTCGTGGCGCTCGTCGGGCGCTCGCGGGACGAGCTGCTGTCGGGGCAAGTGGCGTGGCGCGACATTACCGCGCCGGAACATCAGGAGCGCGACCGGCGTGCGCTGGAGGAGCTGCGGGAGTGCGGCATCTGCACGCCGTTCGAGAAGGACCACGTCATGATCGACGGGCGGCGCGTGCCCGTGCTGGTGGGCTGCGCGATGATCGAGGGCTCGGCTGAGGATTGCGTCGGCTTCGTGCTGGACCTGACCGAACGCCGTCGAGCCGAGGCAGAAGCCCGCGCGTATCAGCAGCGCCTGCAGGCGGTGGCGGCCGAGCTCATGCTGGCCGAGGAACGCGAGCGTCGGCGCATTGCCTCCGTGCTGCATGACGTGGTCGGCCAGCACCTGGCGCTGGCACAGATGAAGACCGACCTGCTGCGACGCCGCGCCGTGGAACCGGACGACGCACGCCCGCTGGCGGAGATCCACGACCTGGTCGACGAGGCGATCCGCCACACGCGTTCGCTGACGTCGGAACTCAGTCCGCCCGTGCTGTACGAACTGGGGCTGGTGGCCGCCATCCAGTGGCTCGGCGACCGCCTGCGCGACGAGCACGGCGTCGCGTTCTGCCTCGAGGACGACGGCCAGCGCAAGCCTACCACCCACGAGACGCGCCTCGTATTGTTCCAGGCGGTCCGCGAGTTGCTCGTGAACATCCTGAAGCATGCCAAGGCGTCGGCGTGCCGGGTGCGCATCCGTCGCGCGGAGACAACGATTCAGATCGTGGTGAGCGACGATGGCCGGGGCCTGATTCCCGCTAGCGAGCCCAACGGCGGCAGCCGGGACAATGGCTTCGGGCTATTCAACATTCACGAGCGGCTGCACCACTTGGGTGGGTCGATGACGATCGATTCCTCGCCCGGGACGGATGGATTAACCGTTACGCTGGTGGCGCCGCTCGAGGATCATGACGACGGAGGAACCCATGAGTGACGTGAAGATCCTGATCGCCGACGACCATCAGATCGTACGGCAGGGCCTGAGGAGCATGCTGGCCGGCCACCCCGGCTTCGACGTGATCGCCGAGACCGACAACGGCCGCTCCGCGGTCCGGCTGGCGCGCGACCTGAACCCGGACGTGACGATCATGGACATCACCATGCCCGACCTGAACGGCGTCGAGGCCACGCGGCAGATTCACGCCGACAACCCGGACGCAAGGGTGATCGGGCTTTCGATGCACGCCGAGCGGCAGTTCGTGATGGAGATGCTGGGCGCCAGCGCCAAGGGCTACCTGCTGAAGAACGGCCCGTTCGACGAACTGGTGGCGGCGATCGAGGCGGCGGTGGCGGGCGAGATCTACGTTAGCCCGAAGGTTACCGGCGTGCTGGTGAAGGAGTGCATCGGCGACCTGCCGCGGCCGGGCACGTTCTGTGGCACGCTCTCGTCGCGCGAGCGCGAGGTGCTCCAGCTGGTCGCCGAGGGCAAGAGCACCAAGGAGATCGCGTTCACGCTGCGCCTCAGCGGCAAGACCGTCGAGGCGCACCGCCGGCAGGTCATGGAGAAGCTAAAGCTCTACAGCGTGGCCGAACTGACGCGCTATGCGATCCGCGAAGGAATGACCTCGCTCGTCTGACGCGTGGCCGGGCATCCCCCCGACCGCGGCTTCACGCGCGCGCGACCGCGTCACCTGACGCTCAGTACGGCCGCACCCGGCGACCGTCGGCGTGGTACATCGCCTTGCCCGCATCTCCGTTTTGGATGAACACGAACCGGTAGAGTAGCGCGCCGGTCGAAGCGGTCTGCTGCTCGACATCGGTGAGAGATGCGTTCGGATGGTCCTTGCGGAACGCGTCCATCGCTTCGTCTGGAACGCCTGAAATCGGCACCGCCGTGCCGGAGTCGAAGCCGTTCGGATCGTCGGGCCGGCACCCACCTGCGGGCAGCGCGACGAACGCGGTTGCCGAGACCAACACAAATGCGCGAATGCAGTTCTTTAGCATTGTGATACTCCGTAAGACCTGGTGACGGATCGCGAACATCGTAGCGTTACTGGCGGTGGAACCGCACGGTCTTATCGTCCCTGTACTCGATCACCAGCACGTCATCGCCATCGAAGTGGAACTGAACGTTCGTGCCGCCGCGGATGGCGTCGGAGGTGATCTTGTTGCCGCGTACCTCGTACGGCCCCTTCTTGTCACGCACCTGACCGACCAGCGGCAGTTCGGACCAGTCGGCGATGCGGACGGGCCCTTCCACCTTGAACGTCAGGCGCACCTTGACCTGCCCGATGGGCGAGTCGACGTTCTCGGCCTCCCACGTCCCGTACAACCGTTCGGCCGCGGCGTTGTCGTCCCCGGCCGATGGCTGAGTTGCGGGCGCGGTCGTAGCGCCGTCAGGTTCGTTAGAGCCTCCGGCATCCGATGTGGCCTGTATGGCCGCTTTGGCATTGTCGGCACTAGCCGTGACGGCCGACGACGAAGATTCCCGTTGCTGTTGGGGCTGACCACTGTTTCGGCCATCGCACCCGAACTGAACCGCGAGCACCACACCGGCGAGTATGAATGAACCTCTCATACCCGATAACGGTAAGGCGTACCGCGCCGCCGTACGACATCGGGACTCCTTGAGTAGGAGGCGATGCCCGCAACGACCTTCACGTGGGGTGACCGGCGTGCTGCCTGGCAACGGGTTGTGCGGGGACGCTCGGCACGGCGCGCGAGGGTCCCTACCTGTTTATTACCGGGTTGGCGGGAGGAAGGGGTGGCGCGAACCGGATCTTCCGGTGACGTCCACTCGCGCCGCACCGATGAACTGCCGTAGCCGGTCGGCGGCGGCCCCGAACGCCACGCGGAACGCAGGCGTGACGCTGAACCCCCGCTCCCACGGCATGACGCGCAGCCGCAGGACGCCGGCCGCACGGTCGAGCTTCGCGTCGGCCCGCCCGACGAGCCGGTCGCCGACCAGGACCGGTAGCACGTAGTATCCGTGGACCCGCTTCGCCTCGGGCACGAATGCCTCGAACCGATAGCGGAACCCGAACAATCGCTCCGCCCGCGCCCGGTCACGCACCAGCGGGTCGAACGGCGCCAGGAACCGCACGTGCCCCTGCAGCGGTTCGCCGAGGCGCCCCAGACGCCGTCGCACGTCGCTGTACGCGATCGAGATGCGCCCCTCCACCTCGACCGGCATCACCGACCCCGCCTGCAGCCGCGAACGCACCCACGCCCGCGCGTCGGCAACGTCAACGACGCGGTAAAACGCCGCAAGCTCGGCGGGCGTGGCCACCCCCAGCCGGTCCAATGCCGTGCCGCACGCCCAGTCGACGAGGGCGTCCCGCTGCGTCGGTGGCGCCGTGTGGAAGCGGATTGCCCGCTCCGCCAGGTCGTAGACCTTCTGGAATCCCCGCCGGTCCCCCACCGCGAGCGTGCCGGTGCGCCACAGGTGCTCGAGGACGGCCTTGGCCGGCTTCCAGTCCCACCAGCCGCCCCGCCGGTGGTCGTGCGGGTCGTCGAAGTCCCGCGACATGAGCGGGCCCTCCTGTCGGATCCCGGCCACGACCTGCTCCGCCAGCGCCGCGGCCCCCGCGCCGAGCCGGTCCAGCTGCCACCGCGCGCGGAAGCGGGCGAATCGGTGGTGCCAGTGCGGGTAGTGCTCGGCCGGGATCAGCGACGCGTCGTGCGTCCAGTGCTCGAACAGCCGCCGCCCGCGCAGGTCGCGGAAGACCGCCTCGCGCTCGTACGCGTCGGACCGCGCGTGCAGGATCAGCTCGTGGGCCCGCTCGACGACGTTGATCGAGTCGAGTTGGAGGAAGCCCAAGGCGCGGACGACGTCGATCGTCGGCAGCGGCCGGGCCGGGTCGCGCAGCAGGTGCGCCCCGGCGAGCAGGAGCCGCCGCGCATCGGCGGCCGAGATGGGCGTGGGATCTGTCTTCACGCGGTTTCCCTGACGGCGACGCTGACGTTTTCAGGCGCATCATGCACGGCGTCAAGCTACTCGAAAGACCTCGCCGAGTCGGCGCTCCGTAGGGTAAGCTGTGGCTCGAAGCTCTTCCGTTAGCTGCCGATGTGTCGGCGCGGTGCCGGCCAGTGAACGTTGGTCTGTTGATGTGCGGGACAATGCGACAGGACGTTCCAAGATGCCAGTCATGTGGAATCCCGTACGTGTCGGGCGCGCTGCTAGACGCTTCGACCTGGGCGCGAGCTCGCCAAATGGGTTTCCGACGTTGTCTCGCGTTCCCCTACGAGTGGTTCATCGCGGACGAACGAACGCTTCGGCGGCACCGGCCCGACGAGGTCATCACGCCCCAGAACTGCGACAGTGTTTACGTGGATTCGATGATTCAGTCGCACCCGACCTGCCCAAAGTGCGGGGATTCGATCTACGCGCGCGGCGAGTCGGCCGTACACTAGCGTCGTAGCCGACCTGCCGGCCGGGAATGATGATCCGTTATTTACCGATGCGCCTTTCCCCGCGCCGCATAACCCGCCACTATGAAGGCTCTTCCGTCAACCGGTAAATCTCCTTCGCCGGACGGCTCGGTCTCGGTGGCGGTTACAGGTCGCGGCGGGTGAGGTCAGACCACTATTCAAGGTCACGGGCCCTCCTGTCTGACGATGCGGGCCCGGCCTTATTCAACTTTGCAAAGCCTGGTTGACTCATTCCAAATGGCGGCGTGGCGAGCACGCGTTGAACGTGATCGGCGCCCGCGGATTATTCGAGTTTGGCCAGGGTGCTCACTCATCTCGCTGCGATGTCGTCGCGCCGTCGATTCGATGCCGTCTGGCTTCGTTAACTGTCGTTCGCTCTTCGCTCGTCGCTCTTCGCTCGTCGTTCTTCGTTCCCGTGTCGGCTGCGTCAGGCGGGGGTGGCCAGCGTGGGGACGTCGCGGGCGTCATCCCATCGCGCCTCATCCCGCAGCAACGCCCAGCACCAGACCAGCAGCTTGCGGGCCAGGGCGACGGCCGCCTGCTTGCGGCGCGTCCGCTGGCCGTGGCACAGGCGGTCGAAGACCTCCTTGCCACGCGTGCCCTCCCTGCGCGACAGGCCCCACGCGGCCTGCCGCCAGCACGCGGCGCAGCAGGCCCGGGCCCTGGCCGGTGATGCGGCCCAGGCGGTTCATCTGGCCGGACTGGTACTGCTTGGGCACCAGCCCGGCGTAGCAGCTGACCTGCTTGGCGGTCTTGAACCGCCTGGCGTCGTCGAGCGTGGCCACCACCAGCTCGGCCAGGCGGGGGCCGACCTGCGGGATCGTCCGCAGGCGCGTCACCCGTTCCTCGCCCGAGGCGATTGTGTCGAGCTTTCTGTCCGCTTCCCGGATCAGCGTCGTCACCTGCTCGAACATCGTCAGCTCCGAGGCCAGCTGGCCACGCCACAGGTTCGCCTCATCGCGCTCGCTCAGGGGACGCGACAACGCCTTGAACTCGTTGATCGCTTGGGCCGTCCACCCGCGCGAGCGGCCGGGCAGGCTCAACCCCTGGGCATCGAGCAGGCTGCGGATCGTGTTCTTGATCCCCGTCCGCCGGTCGACCAGCGCGTGGCGGTACCGGATCAAGCTGCGGCGCTGGCGGACCGGCCGCTCGGGGACGTGCACGGTCGGCAGCTGGTCGCTCGCAGCGAGCTTTGCCAGCTTCAACGCGTCGTCGCGGTCGGTCTTGCGCTTGACCTTCGTCCACCGCCACGCCTCGCCCAGCGTGTTGGCCGCGGACCTCGACCGACAGCGTCTGGGCCAGGTCGGCGATCCAGCCGCCGATGCTGCACGCCTCGATGACCAGCATCGCCGGCGACGCGTCGACCAGCAGGTCTTGCACGGGCGACGGGTTCGTGGCGATCGTCTCGAACGCGTGCGTGCCCGTGGCCGGGTCGTAGCGCCAGGCCACGCTCTTGAACTTGCCCAGGTCGACGGCCAGGATCGGCGGCGTCGGCGTCGGCGTCGGCGTCGGCGTCGGCGTCGTCGTCGCGATTGCGGTCGGCGTCATCGTCGAAGTACGATTGCTCATGGCGGGCCTCCTTTGCGGTTGCGGGTCGTCTCCACCGATTGAGGCCCTGCGCCCCGTGCGCAGGTGACCTCGCCAAACACCGTAACCTCGGCGGAGCCCGCCTTACATAGTTTCCAATGCACCGGACCGGGCCGGCGGTATAGTTTCTGTTGGTCGAGGGCGGCACGGTGCCGGCCCGGCCGGTGATCGGCACTACGTTATACGGCAGCCATGAGCTTCTCGTACCGAACAGTCACGCAGTCCGCGCGGGTTCTCGCCAATTTGACCGGCGTACCCGATTTGTTCATTGACGCGCCCCTTCAACGGAACAATCGCAAGAGCGACATTTGGTATTTCGGGTCGGACGAACTGTGGACGCCGCTTGGCTTTCCTCTCCAGATTTCAGCAACGATCGGCCCTGAGAACTCGCTGCAAGTCTGGTCTGCTCAGACAAAGCTGTTAGAGGTTGGCATCGTTGACCTCAGCATTTACGCAGAGCTCTGGCTTCCGACGGACGAGAGGTTGACGGTCTGGACGGAAGAGCGTCGCGCGGCATCCGCGACTGCCGGATAACCAC
Organism: Tepidisphaeraceae bacterium; assembly: GCA_035998445.1. Taxonomy (NCBI): domain Bacteria; kingdom Pseudomonadati; phylum Planctomycetota; class Phycisphaerae; order Tepidisphaerales; family Tepidisphaeraceae; species Tepidisphaeraceae bacterium. The sequence goes on from DASYHQ010000036.1 coordinate 37,122, forward strand.
GCACTGGAACGGACCGACCGGGTGGAACGGTCCTTGTGATTCTGAGTGGCGCGGTGCCCGGCCGGCCCGTTGAACGTTGATCCGTTATGCCTCACGAGACTCCACGTCGCTCGATCGAAACCACGGCTCACCGTTTCAAGCGGAAGAAGCTGATCGTCTGGGCCGTTCGTCAGTCAATTGATAAACGTCGCTCTCGCGATATGGCTGTTCCCAAAGTATCCGTGGCTTTGGTGGACGCTGGTCATCGTGATTCCGCTGGCACTGTTCTCGCTCTATCAGATCCGCCGACTAGAGCAGATCGCCGAGAAAGGCGCGGAGGTTGACGATCTCTTGCACCGAATCGGTGAGGCATAACCTGCCCATGCACCGACCGTGCCGGCGGGTAAGCTGCTGGTGGTTCGAGAGTCGGTGTGGTGCCGGCGAGACCACTGACCAGCGCAACGTTAGCCGGTGTGCGCCGGCCGCTGAACGGAAACTCGTTCTTTACCGTGCCCCTGTACGCCTGCATGGCCGCCGTCCGCAGGCGATACAGGAGCGTGGCCGGCAAGTGCGCAGCCTGCGGCTACGACCTCCGTGCCACCTCCGCCCGCTGCCCCGAGTGCGGCATGGGGCGGGCGGAACGGGTAAACTAGACATGAGCGAATCAGTCGCGATCGGCCGGCCGTCAACAAACGATCGCGTTTCAAGGGGACACGCCGTGCATATCCTCAACCTGTCCGCCGAGCCGCTCTGGCGGTTGCACACCTGGATCCCCCACGACCTGGCGGCCGAGCGGATCCTGTTCCTGCCCGACGCCTGCCCCGGCAAGTCGCCGCTGCCCACCGGCACGGCCGTCCTGACGCGACAGCCCGACTGGCGACGCTTCGCCGTGTCCGACTGCGGCTGTGGGATGCGCCTCGTCCGCTCGCGCGTCGCCGCCGCCGCTGACGTCACGCCCCGCCGCTGGGACGAGCTGGCCGACCACCTGCGCGCCAACAAGGGTCGCCTCGGCGACCTGGGCGGCGGCAACCACTTCCTCGACGCGCTGCTGCCCTACGACGACGGGCCCGTCCACTTCCTCGTCCACACCGGCTCGCGCGACGAGTCCGGGCACGTGGACGCGCTGACCGACACGCGGGCGCGGTTCGACCAGGAGTTCGCGCGCGTGGTCGGCTGGGCAGCGGAGAACCGTGCGGCGATCCACGACGCGATCGACAAGACGTTCGGCCGCTGCGAACTCGTGCTGGACCTGCCGCACAACACGTACGAGCCGCAGGCCGACGGCGGCGCGATCATCCGCAAGGGTTCGGTCGCCGTCGATGCAGGCGAACTGGTGGTGATCCCCTCGCACATGTCGGGCGACGTGGCGCTGGTCCGGGCCACCGATAAGGTCCGCGAGTGCCTGCGGTCCCTGAGCCACGGCACCGGCCGCACGATGTCGCGCAGCGACTGCAAGCCGCTGGCCGACGGCTTCGATTTCGCGGCGTTGCGTGGGTCGGTGCTGATCGCGTCTGGCGTGGCCGATGCCTCGCTGCGGACGGAGGGACCTTACGCCTACCGCGGCCTGGATGAATGCCTAGCGTTATTGGAGGGCTACGTGGTCGAGGAAGGGCGATTTGCCGTCGTCGCCTACATGGGGCACTTGTGACGGCGGCTGATCTCGTCGCGCCATTCCGCACCCGTTCCCGCACGGGGTGCCGATCCCGACACGGTTGTTAACTGGGATCCGGAAATAGAGCTAAGAGACCGAGAATTCTCTGGTGCGGAAGGCCGAGACAGCCAGACGTGACGTTGGAGCGGCCCCCCTCTCGCTCCCTCTCACCATCCCGGCCGCACCCAAAACACCTAATTCCAGCCCGAAAACGAGCGAACCCTGTTAACTGGAATTAACAGGGTTCGCGGCCAAAATATATAACGCCTTGTCAGACAAGAAGTTATTAAGATCCCCATGCCTAACCCTCTTCGAACTTTCTCTGGGGTGAAAGGGCGTTTTTTAGATGATGGGCTTGGATGAGGCTGTTTCTGTCGTCCACTTCTAGGAAAAAGGCCGGGTGGTCTCGGCCTCGCCTTGGCGAACAGGTCGGCGAGCAGATCGAGCATGCCCGCGTAACGCCGGCCGGGCATCAGCGCGTCGAACGCACGCCACAACGTGTTGTGGTCGGGTGCCCGGGTCAGGCCGACGTCGGCCAGCCACGCGGGCGAGTCGGCGAGCAGGGCTTCGGTCCGCCGGTAACTGAGGCCGAAGAACTCGCAGACGACGAGGCACGCGAAGAGCTGGGCGAGCGTGAAGTCGTGACGCGAGCACTTGCACGAGTGCCCCGGCAGCGTCCGCCGGGCCAACTGGTAAGCCACCCTCATCACCGTCCGTGGCGACTGGCTGGTCAACATCCTCTATCGTGTATCAGACCCCGCCGGATCTCGCGCCGGGCAAAATCGCGAGGGTTGAGCGGCTGTCTTCATCGTCAAGCTCCAAGGGCGAGATTTTCGTTCCACGCGGTTTTGGTTTTGAGCATCACATTGAGGATGATCAGGATCTTCCGCATGCACGCGACCATGACCACCTTGAACGCCTTGCCGGCGGCGGTCAGCCGGTCGGCGTAGGCCTTGATCGTCGGGTTGTGACGCTTGGCGACCCAGGCGGCCATGAACAAGGCGCCGCGGGCGTCCGTCCGGCCGCCCCGGATCATGCGTTTGCCACGGTGCGTGCCCGAATCGTGATTCATCGGCGCGACCCCCGCCAGCGAGGCGATCTGTTCCCGGTTGAGCCTCCCCAGTTCCGGCAGGTCCGCGACCAGGCGGAAGGCGATGGTCTTGCCGATGCCTGGCACGCCGTCGATCAACGCGACGCGCTCTCGCCACTCCGGGTCGTTGTCGATCAGCGACTCGAGCGCCGCATCGATCTGCGCGATCTGCTTCTCCAGGTGCTTCAAATGATGTTTGATCTGCCGCACGGTCAGGGCACCGACCGCCTGGCTTTGGCGGTTCAGCTCCATGACCCGCATGGCGACCAGCTGGCGTCGGCGGGTCAGCAACTCGTCGAGCATCACCTGTTGCGGCGAGGGCCGCTCGCTGGGCCGCGGCTCCAGGCGCATGGCGAACTCCGCGAGCACGCGCGCGTCG